>DATFAS010000131.1:0-14927 GCA_035254305.1 Bacillota bacterium | reverse complement strand
ACCTTATCAGAAATGGATTCTTTTTTCATTTATTTGGTGAATGACTAAATTAGCTGGGTTACCTGATAAATGAGCATTTACAAGGTTATCAGTAAGTTACTATGAATAATTCAGGTTATATTATACCAAATGAATTAATTTTTTTAAATATTTTCTTTTATTATATCAAGGAAAACATAGAAGCAGATCCCCCTGAATCAGTCTATTTCAGTCTATGATGGTGGAAATCCAAAAAAATATCTCTCAGGCGGAAAAAATTAGGTAATGAGATCTCACTTGCTAAAAGATTGTTTTTCAAAGAAAAAACCCTTCAGCTATAATGAAGGGTTTTAAAAGATACTATTTTTTATCGTTAATAGCAAATAATACACCAATAAGAATTAGGATAGAGCCAATCCAGAACGTTACACCCAAGTTCTCTCCTAGAATAAGCCATCCGAGTAATGCTCCAACTACTGGTTGAAAGAAGAAAAATAGCCCTCCACTTGAGGCGTTGAGCATTTGTAATCCTCGATTCCACAGAAGAAATCCACCTGCCGTTGAAACTATACCCAAATACAAGACGCCTCCCCAAATAGCTGGGTGAGTAAGTTGGGAGATAGGAATTAAATGTAAACGTGGTAAAACAAAAGGAGTCAATACAATTAGAGCTACCAAGATGGAATAGGTGGTTACCACAATTTGTGAATATTCTCTTGGTACACGCTTTACAAGTACAGACATAAGTGCCCATGTTAATGCAGCAATAAGAAGTGAAATACCACCAAGTTTACTGGATAGATTCACATGACCCACTCCAACAATGAGAAAAACCCCTATTGTCGCTAAAAAAACAGAGAGTCCCTTTTTTAAAGTCAACTGTTCTTTAAGAATTAGACGAGCAAAAATAACCATAAATGCTGGCGTTGAAGAAGTTATTATTGCACCCATTTGTGCTGAGGATAGCATTGTACCTGTTTCCTGAGTAACGATAGAAATAGCATTACCAATAACCCCAATAGCTATGATTATAAAGAAATCACGTTTATTGATTTTCCATTTTTGTCGGGTTATCAATCCAACCACTAGAAGCGTGACAATGGCCACTAAATAGCGCATCCAAACCAGTTCCAGTGGAGATATGACCGATACTACAATTTTTACAACAACGTACATACCACCCCAAATGCTGGCAGCCATCGCTAAATATATAGAACCTAATATATTGTTTTTCATTTTTTATGCGCCCTCCGTCTTAAGTTTAAGGTCAAGCCCCAAACGGAGAGATGTAGTCACCTTCACTCCATTAAGGGCGGAAAAAGGCTACTGGTACATCATTTTCAAATAATGAAGTCCGATACATTTCTATTCACCTCTTGTCCAATCTAACTACAATAGTAACAAATAGTATTTCTTTTGAACAGACAAGCAATATTCAAAATTTGTAAATTAATGATAAGTCTATACTTTCGGAAGTTCCTTTACCTGTTCTCCTAGATCTAATTAGGATAATTTAACATAGTCTTTTGATAATTTCTGGCGTATAATTTGTAGCTATTTAGCCAAAATAATAAATGGTTGTTACTTATGCTTAAAAAAGGAAAGGTGATTTCATTGACAATAGTAAGCGATATTATGACCAAAAATGTGAAGGTGTGTTCGCCACGCGATACTGTAGTAAAAGCAGCGAAAATTATGCAAGAGATTAATTGTGGCTCTGTTCCTGTTTGTGAAGGCAAAAAAGTAGTAGGCATGATGACAGATCGTGATATCGTATTGAATTGTGTAGCTGACGGAAAAGATTGCAACTCCACGCATTGTCAAGATATCATGACAACGGACGTCGTTACTTGCTCTCCCAATACAGATGCACATGAATGTGCAAAAACAATGGCTAATCATCAAATCAGACGCATCCCAGTTATTCAGAATGGCGAACTGGTTGGTATTTGTGCAATTGGTGACCTTTCAACAGTAAATATTCATGTGAATGAGGCTGGAGAAGCATTAAGCCAAATCTCTCAACCTACAACACATTAATAAATGAATCTTAGAAGTTGAAGAACGCCTGAAATAGGGCGTTCTTTTCTTGTTCTATATTAACACTACGTAGATTTTTATTTGATATGATTTTAAAATAAAATAAGGGAGTAGCAATCTACATTACTATCCTCCCAAATGATTTAACTAAAGAAACCCGTTCCTACAGAGCTATCCACTCTTTGATGTCTCCTCACCAATCCTTTTTAGGACACGTCGGAACACTATACCTATAATAATACCGACAACTATTAGTAAGATCGACATCCAAATAGGACCCCATAAGTTTGAGGAATAAATGACCCCTACTGTACCAAAATAAGCTGAACAAACAAAAGGAAGAAAGGAATAGGTTTCTTTACCGCCTCCTGCATCACGATAGGCATCCCATATCGCAAAAAGATAAACACAAGGATAGAACATCAACCACTGATAATTAGTTTGATTAATTGCTTGCTTAATGTCCCCATGAAAACTTGAAATGATAATAGTATTTAAGTTGGAATGAGTGGTAATGAGTAATTCTAGAATAAGAAAAGTTATCCCCTTCAAAAATTGACCATTCAAAAATTGACCAAACCCTGGAAATGCAATACTCCATAAAACGACTTCTAGTTGTTTAGATCTTGCCATTCCATCACTTCTCATCTTTTACGTTTTAAATAGTTATTATTTAGACCCTTCTACCTTGTAAGGTGGAGGAACATTAAGCCAACCTTTATCTGCCATTAGCTGCTTTAATGTCAAGGAGAATGCGGCCTTTTCAACAATTGCTTTTGTAAATAATGCTCCTACATCTGGCCTTACAGACTCAGTAAGGCCTCTGGCGCAAAATTTAATCGCCCAAACAATGTTAAATACAACGAAATTCGCTACTTCCTCATCAGTCAATTTTGCACCGGGAGGTGCATCTAGTTGTATCTGTGGTTTTTCAACTGGATTTCTAGGCAACTCAACCCCTTCATTTAATAACAATTTTTTTATATCTTTTATTATGGGTTTATGAAGATTTTCAATTAAGTCAATCATTTTTTCCCTTAGTTCCTCATCTTTAACCTTATTTAGATTCACTTCTTCACCATTTGTGAAGTTTTCCGTGGCGGTAAGAAATGTCCACAAGTTCATCACTTCACCCACATGAAGAGCAGTATCGTTTGATTCTTTATAACTCTTTAAAATATCCGTTGCTATTTCCAGTATGTTCAAGAGCATCTTACCTCCTTTTTGGTTATTATGCCCAAATGATAAAAAGAAAACGAATAAACAACAGTTGGAACAATTTTTAGGGTTCGTCTAATTGGGGGGACTTCTTTGTGCTCTAAAATAAGACATCAAGTTTCTTTATCTTTTACCCATTTTTTATAAAACCAAAGATAATAGAAATATGAAATAAGTAAGGTGATGACCAGGGATATCCATGTCCAATACCAATACCAATGAATATATTTAATTACATATGTATATTTTTCCAATATTACCTCAATAACAGTCAGTACACTTGCATAGGAAAAAACATAAATGGTCTTTACTTTCCAGCCCTTTTTTTGGGGAAAATGTACGTTAAACAAAGCACTGATAGCTGGATAGATAAAATATTCATAAACAAAACTTATCCTATAAGCGTATTTAACAAATCGGTAGGGATATTCGATCAAATGAAGTTCTACAACGATAGCGCCAAGTAACCATGTCTGTGCCTGCATAAATAAAAAACTAATATGGGCATCGAGAAGTTTGCTTCTAGGAATATATAACCATAAAAGGATTGAAGTAATTATTATTGTACTAATAAGAATAATGGGTTCAACTAACATGATTATCCTCTTGATTTCTATTAGTCTATAGAGCTTACCATCGTTTTCACTTCATTTCAGTAATCGGAATATCAAAATAGTAAATAATAAAAAGTAAAAATCCAATACAAATAAACCAAGCCCAAAGATATCGTTTCCTGTGGTGAAGCGTAAATACAGGAAACATGACCAACCAAACTACAACCGACCACCAAAAGTTCCACCCATTCTGATAGGTTAATCCCTTTGTAATTATGAAAATCCCTTCAATTAAGGAGAACAAAAATCCCCATTGTGCAATATAAGCAAACTGCCGTTTCCATTGTGATTGGTAAGGGTACCGTGATAGGTAAAGTATCACTATGAGTGGAAAGGTCACAAAAGTTAGCCATAAATCGACCATTGCATCATTAGGAAAGAGCTTTGATTTTTGAAAATACCACAAAGGATGATCATACGTCAGATAGGAAGCAACCAAATTAATGACCATTATAAAGGCTATAGTGGGATAGTATAATCTGTAATTCTTCAAATTAGCTAAACGCCAATTTGTTATAAGTAATACCAGGAACATTCCAATCCGCATAAATGTTATGTATACCATTCGAGATCCTCTCACTTACTAAAAAGTAACAACTTTTTCTCAAGTCATATTTATTAAATAAGATTATCTAATCGATTCCAATTAATTATTCCTTACGTCTAATTCTTATCCATAAACCTAAAAGATAAACGATTGGAACCAAAGTAAATTAGCTTTTGCAGACGCCCGCCCGTTCACAATAAGGGTAGAGATATAAAAAGAAAACTGCCCTAATCTTAAGGCAGTTTTCAGTGTTTCCTTTTTCATATTTCTCAAACTAGAAATGATCGTATGTGTAGAAACTATCTTAAGCTTCTCTAGTAATTTTCTTATCACCGGCAGGAGCAATGGCGATACCCGTTGTTTCTTGGAAATTGTACAAACTTGCTGGTAAATCTGTGAACCGTTCAAGCTCATTATAAGCTGGAATTCCGTGGTAAGACATATCTAAACCTTCTTCTTCCTCACGTTCACTTGCTCTTAAGCCAACAGTCTTTTCACATACCTTTGCCATAAACATACCACTAATAAATCCCCAAATCATTACGACGACTGCACCTAATAATTGTATTTTAAAAAGAGAAAAGCTACCTGTCGTCAATAGACCCTGTGATTGATCAAATAACCCAACTGCGATTGTTCCAAATACTCCGTTGAACCCATGCACAGCAACTGCTCCAACAGGATCATCGACCTTTAGATTATCGACGAATAACGTAGCATAAATCACAATTATACCGCTAATAACCCCAATAATAATGGCATTCCATTGAGAAACAAAGGCACAACCAGCTGTAATAGCAACTAAACCAGATAATACTCCGTTAATAATCATACTTGGGTCGGCTTTGCCAAATTTCTTGATCGTCAAGAAAAGCGCTGCTGTTCCCCCACTCGCTCCAGCAAGCATGGTATTAAGCGCAATCGTTGCTAGGTCTTTGTTCGAAGCATCTAATGTACTACCTGCATTAAAAGCAAACCATCCAAAGCATAGAATAAATGTACCAGCTGAAGCTAAAGGAATATTACTTGGAGCAAATACATTCGTACTTCCATCCGAATTAAATCTCCCTTTTCTAGGTCCCAAAAATTTAGCCATTGCAAAGGCAGCAAAACCGCCAACGGCATGAATAGCAGCTGAACCTGCAAAATCCTTCATCCCTAGTTTGGCTAACCAACCATCGCTGCTCCATATCCAATGACCTGAAAGTGGATAAACAATCATACAAATAAGTGCTGCTGTAACTATATAGGCATTAAAATTCATACGTTCAGCTACTGCACCAGACACAATAGAGATACAAGCTACAGCAAACCCTATTTGAAATAATACAAAAGCTGCACTCGGCAACGGAATAGACAGCGAAATATTTGTGGGGCTACCAAATAAATTAGTACCAATGATTCCAAAAGCATCTTTCCCAAACATAATAGCAAATCCAACTATCCAAAAAACTAAAGTACCCACTGTCAAATCTACAAAAATCTTCATCGTTACATTGACCGCGTTTTTCGTTCGAACAAAACCTGCTTCCAACAGACTAAATCCGCCTTCCATAAACAACACCATGGCAGCAGCAATTACCACCCATACTGCATTTAAATCTGTAAGTGACATTCTACTCATCCACCTTCCTTACTAAATCATCAATATCGAAGTCCGCTGTTCCGGTTTTAATATTGTAAGCTTCTAAAATGGGGTAAACATAGAGTTTACCGTCTCCATCTTCTCCTGTTTGAGCAGAATCAATAATTGTTTTAATTGTAGGTTCTATCATGTAATCCGAAAGAATAATTTCTATTTTCACCTTCGGATGGAGAGTGATGTTATAATTCTTCCCACGATAAACACCCTGAGTATCCTTTTGCTTTCCTCTTCCGACTACCTGAGATACAGTAAAACCCGTAATCCCTATATTTTTAAGCTCTTTAATCGTCTCAGTAAGCCTTTCAGGTCTGATAATCGCTTCAATTTTCTTCATTTCAATCCACCTCCTATTTACTATGTTAGCTTATCTCACATCATATGATAAATAATATAACGACTTCACAATATAATCAATGGATTATTTTTGGTCGAACCTTTCCTATATCTGAACTTAAAAAGCATCACTTCGACCATAAATTTCCACGGTTTATTTTTTATGCCAAAATAGCCCTAGAAGACTATTCTTCTAGGGCTATTCATTCCAATTGTTGATCAAAAGTGGAGGTAACGGATCATTCAATCACTAATTTCAACAACATAATCTTTCCTTACAATCTATCATCCTTATATGAATTTTTCCCTTCCAACTTAGTAGAGATTACTTGATTTCGGTTAGAGAAAATTGGTTTTAGATGTTCTGCAACCTGTCCACCACTTATTAGAACGGCCTCGATGCCAGGACCATAACCAACTCCTGCTCCAACTAGGTACAATCCTGGAAGGGGTGTTTTCATTTCAGGAAAATCCTCCTGTTGTCTAATGTTATATACAGATCCTTGATAGGTTTGCAGATATTTTTGCATAGTTTTCGGGGTTGCTAATTCGGAAAATAGGATAGATCTTTCAGCTTCGGGGTCGATTTGTTTAATGATCAAACGGCATATGAAATCAATCTCTTGCTTGCAGGCTGTGTACTCTTCCATAGACATATCAGAATATTTACTGGCTTCTGCTCGAGTGGGGATGAAGATGGTAATAGTTCCCTTCCCTTTAGGTGCTAGAGAAGAGTCCAGTGCAGATGCAGAATGAATACCTACTTTTCCCACCGTAACTCCTAGATGTGGTACATACATGGGTTCAGATAGGATATAAGTAATCAATCGATCAGTAAAAAACGGCCGATCAATCGCAGCTGTCCATACGAAAAGCGACATTGATGGCTCTAGCTCTTGAATCTTCTTTTGAAAAGCTGTCGGTAAATGATCCATTCCTACCAAGCATTCATAGGTGACACGTGGATCTACATTGGATATGACCACCGTAGAATAAAAATTTCCTTTTTTCGTCTTAACCCCATTTACCTTACCGTTCTCTAACATAATCGATTCCACTTTTAGTAAAGAACGTGCTTCTCCACCGTACTGTTGCAGTCGTTCCACCATTCTTTGAGCAAGCGCCCCTGTTCCTCCAACCGGTCGATAACCTCCCTCGATATAATAACCGAATAAAGCAATCATGCTGTTAGCCGATGTATTTTCTTCTAAATCTCCCACATAGCCAGTGAGCATGGAAAGCTGTTTTCTTAGCAGTGGATCGTGGACAAAAGCATCCAATAGATCCTTCCATTTTTATCCATCCAATGGAAATAATGTGAGTGAGAAGATGGATAGGCAAGCAGTTCCTCATGTGATTCGGGTACCCATGGTGTAATGCGATCTGGGGCAAAAGAATCATACATTTCATGATAGGCTGTCTCTAGTTCTTCGAATAAGTCCTCAATACCTTTTGTTTCATGAGGAAATCGAGCCTGGAGAAGGTCTCTCCAGGCATTGACATCGTGCGGAATAATGAAGGATTCGTCGCCAAGCTGAAATTGGTAGGTATTTCTCAACCAATTTATTTTCTCGTGAAGAGCATGACGTCTTAAGAAATGATTAACAGGCCCCTGCGGCCCAAGACCGCTAATCGACTCCACCCCAGCATCAAATCGGAACCCTCCCTTTCTGGAATAGGTAGTACACGCCCCTCCAAACAAATAGTGCTGTTCCAATACAAGTACTTTGGCTCCTGCTGCAGCAAGTTCTACAGCAGCTGTTAATCCTCCTATTCCCGATCCGATAATAATCACATCATACTTATCTTTTTCTTGTGGGGGTTCAGCTAAAATAAAAGGCTCCCATAGCATCTCTGGATACCTGTTCCTTTTTCTTCTGGCTGAATATTGGCGCTGGGCAATTGGTGGCCATACTATTGAGGCAAGAATCCCAATTAGATTCCAAACATGGGTAAGTACTAATTCTAGCCAACCGTTCAAGTGAGAATACATAGATAAAAAGGAAAATATAGTAGAAAAAGAAAACATGATAGACCAAACAATGGTAAGTTTCACATTGATGGAAATGAACAAGGGATGGTCCCACAAAGCAGGGTTTACACTTTCTCTTGCATACTGATAAGTAAATGGCTGATGAATGAACAAAGAAATGATGGACGTTACGGACAAAATGGTATAAATAATCAAGGATGAAAAGGTCATTAGCTGAATTTTGGGATAGAATATAGCAAATAGCAGGGAAACAATGAAAAATAAACCATTAATAATGCTAATTGTTTTTAATCTTTTTCTCCTCATTTGGCGGTAAATTAACCATCCCGTGATCAGGCTGGCTATGAATAACCCGAATAAGGTAGGTTCAATCCAGAAAGCTGCTAAAAATGGTGAAAAATCGATCAAGATCGAATACAAGGTTTTCATCATTTTCCTCCGATTATGGATACTTAAACCTAATTAAATGATAAATCTATACCCAGATCCCCAGACTGTACCTATATATTGAGGCTTGGATGGATTCTCTTCAATTTTCTCCCTAATCCTTGCGATATGTACCGTAACCGTGGAGGCATCACTCAACGCATCCATCCCCCAAATCCTCTCAAACAGCTCTTCCTTACTAAATACTCGGTTAGCGTGTTCCAACAGGAACAAAAGTAAATCGAATTCTTTTTGAGCCATTGTGACCTCATTACCATTAACAAAAACTCTTCGGGAATCTTTCTGGACTTCCAGTCCTCTGATCTGGATATGGCTAGCTTCCTCTCCCTTGCCAAACCTCTCTCTCATCCTTTCAAATTTTTTCAGATGTGCTTGAACTCGTGCTACCAGCTCACCTGAACTGAAAGGTTTCGTAATATAGTCATCGGCACCAAGACCGAGACCTTTAATTTTATAAATTTCCTCTGCTCTTGCCGATACAAGAAGCACAGGAATATCCTCTTTCTCACGAATCAATTTCAACAATTCGAACCCGTCCATCCCTGGGAGCATAATATCTAGAATGACGAGGTGGAACGCTTCCTTCTCTAGAGCAACCAAGCCATCCGTTCCATTACCCACAATCTTAACGGAAAAACCACTCAGTTCGAGATAATCCTTTTGAAGATTTGCTATACTTTGATCGTCTTCCACAATCAGGATACTTTTCATGCTAACCTCCGAAGCAACTAAACTTTCACTACTCATATTTTTTCAGAGATATCATCATGCGGGTTCCTTCTCCTATGGTACTGACCACCCAAATTTTTCCTCCGTGACCTTCTACAATTTGTTTGGCAATAGCAAGTCCAAGACCGCTACCATCCGCACTCTGTCTTGCTGGATCTGCCCGATAAAATCGTTCAAAAATATGAGGGAGGTCATTCTTGAGTATCCCCTTTCCATTATCTCTGATTTCAATGATTGCTGATGTCCGTGTTTCCCTTAAGATAATATCTACCCGTCTGTCAACCTTTTCCATGAACTTCTTAGCATTATCCAAAATGTTTTGGATCACCCGTTTCAATCGTTCTCTATCAATGGAAACCATGACAGTCCCCTTCAATTCATTCATTAATACAAGTTTTATATTCACCTTTTCATATTCATAATGATGATCCGACATACAGTCCCTGAAATATTGTGCCAGATCCGTCTTCTCAAAATGATAAGGAACCTGATTCAAATCTAATTTCGAGTACAAGAGAAGATCATCAATCATTGCATTAACCAGTATCGCTTTTGATCTTGCTGTTTCAAGATATTCCTCCATTTTTTCAGGTGTTTTGGCTACCCCATCGATGATGCCTTCAATATATCCTTTGATCGAAGTGACCGGAGTCTTCAAGTCATGAGAGATACTCGATATCAGAAACGTTCGATTCTCATCGTATTTCTGCTGCAGATAAACCGATTCCTTCAGCTTAATCCGCATCAACTCCAGCGTGCGGCACAGCTCTTTGACCTCTCCTTCACCTTCCTCTGCAATCCCACCGCTTAAATCCCCTTCACTTATCTTAACAGCAGCATCCTTCAGCCTGGAGACTGGTGCAATGATTCCCCGAGAGAAGCGGTGGGAAACCCAAAGGTTCGTGATTAAAAAAGACAGAATAAAAAAGACAATCGTAAAAATACCTAAAAAGAGATAAAAACCTGTCTTCAGCTTTACCGGCGCAAGCAACAGCAAAATACCCTTATCTCCCGAATACGGATGGTAGTCGGCTCTAGCAAAAATGTAGGTTTTTCCATCCAATTCTATTGTGTCTAGATCAGGTGCTTGATCAGACAGCATCAAACTTTTCTCTAGATCAATTTCGTTAAACTTTCTAGTAGAATACAAAATCTCTCTGTTTTTTAGTATAACGGCATCTGCCCCTAATACATTCACTTGATTAGACAGCTTTTGCTGATATTGTTGATCAAGCAGCTGCTCGAATTCTAAGGTCAAAGCGGACCTCTTGATCTCGGCAAGCGCAGACTTCACTTCAAGGATTCTCCTCAAATCAGTCATATCTGCTTCAGACTTCGTATAGGTAGCAACAAATATAATTACGGCTAAAACGGTTAAACCAATAGTAACCATCACCGCTATTACATTCATCAAAAAAAAACGCTTCGTTAATTGCATAGAAATAACCTTTCTATATATCCTTGCGATCAAACAGATAATAACCCGCCGTAAAAAACATTATACCACTTCCTGACATAATCAAGATCTGGCGAAAAATCTTATATCCATTGATTTTCTCCGATATCCAGAGAGTATACCAGTCAAACATGGATATGATAAAAAAACTTGAATAATGGGAAAGAACCAGACTAAGAAACTTAAATCCAACGAATACAATAATGGAGAGAAAAAATACCGCCAGTCCTCTCCAAATTAGATTGGATAACAAAACAACAAGAAGGGAAAAGACAAAAACAGGAAGAAAAGAAGTGGAATAGGATAACACCACCCTTGTGATCCCTAGTAAACTAGCAGAAGATGGATTGAATAACAGTCCTGCCAATAACGAAAGAACCATGACAAAGAAGAGGTTTGCAATAATAAATAAAGCCAAAGTCGATACCTTGGCACTATATACTCCAAACCGAGAAACAGGCCTTGTAAGTGTTATTTTCATTGTATTGGTTGTAAATTCACCGTTAAACATATCAATGGCTAAGAAGGTTGCAAAAAGTGGTAGAATCGTATAAATAAAGATCGATAATACGACTAAAGGAAATTCATTACTGCCTACAACTCTTAATCCAAAGCCATGCTTTATGGCAGTGACAGCAACTTGCCCGACCAACACAGCAAGAATGGACAAAATGGCAGCCGCTATCATCTTTTTCTTCTTCATTAGCTTCGTTGTCTCATTTAAAAACGCAGCTTTAAACCCGACCATTTCGATCCACCTCACTTACAAAATAGTTTTCTAGTGTTGCATAATCCGAAAGAATGTTTTGGGTATATTCTACATTAACAAGCTTCCCACCATAGACCACTCCGATCCTTGTGCAGGTAAGCTCCACATCATGAATCAGGTGACTGGAGATGAAGAACGTCACTCCTTCTTCCTGAACGAGCCGCTTAATCAAGTTTCGCATATCCAGCATTCCCTCAACATCCAGCCCATTCAGCGGTTCGTCTAGAATCAACAGCTTAGGCTTGGACAGAATCGCTGCTGCTACCCCTAACCTCTGCTTCATCCCAAGTGAGAATTTTGCAGATTTTTCATTTTTATACTTCAACAATCCTGTGATTTTCAGGCATTCATCTATTCTTCGCTGATCCACCCAAGGGTAAAATCTAGCAAATATCTTTAAATTATCATTTGCTGTTAAATAAGGATACGATTCTGCTGTCTCAATAATACAGCCCACATCCTTCATAGCCGTAACATAATCATCGAAAACACTAGCACCAAAAATTTTTACATCCCCACGGTCGGGTTTAATCAGTCCTGCCATCATTTTCATGGCTGTCGTCTTTCCTGCGCCATTGGGCCCCAAGAAACCAAAGACGTCACCTTGGTCTACACTCAGGTTTAAATCGCTGATGCCTCGACCATTTTTATAAATTTTGGTTAATCCTGTAATTTCAATTGCTTTCTTCATCAACGACATTCTCCCTTTGGTTTACATGACCAGACCTCCCCTCAAGAGAATTTACACTTGAGGGTTCGTCCTGTCTTAGTCTGCAAATACACGGTTAAATTCTTGATCGAAATATGGACGATCATTGGATCTATAGGAATTTTTACCCATCATTTCTACCTTCAGATTGAGATAGACCTTACCAGGGTTACCACTTGGATGAAGTTGCCCATTTTCCTGCTCTCCTTTTGGGTTTGTATAAGAAAACATAGAATTGGAGTCATCCTGCTTATACTCAAAATGAAAATTGTACACTTCTGGATAATCAGCTTCAAATCCAGGCTTTACATTTTCAGCATACGTTCCTGTTAATTTACCGTTATCTACGCTAGTAATTTCGATCATTCTCTCGCCAATCTTTACGAATTTACCATCTTTCTCGATAATAATGTTATTTTTGTATTTTCCTACATACTTACTGGTTATACCACCAGCACGACTAATTTTCTCTACGTTTGCCCCTGTTAGATCAGGTAGGGTAATATTCGTATTTCTAATATCGGAAAGCTTGAAAACGACATTGAGAGTCAGATCATGTTGAGCTCCATTTTTATCCTTCCCTGACAGAATGATATCTCCTGTCACATTTTCCAATAATCCTGCTTGATTTTCGTTGGCTATACCTGTCACCTTTTTCACATAAATATCACTTTCCATTTCATCCATCTTCAGAGGATTCTCTTCCATGCGGCCTTGGTCGGTAATCATCTGCTTGATTCCAAAGGAAGAGACAGCATTAATAATAGCTGGAACTTGCGTTGTAGACAGACTTCCTGAGTACACTCTTCCACCCTCTGGTCTTTCTTCCACCTGTACATAGTCCTTCAGATTGCCTACCATAGCGTCCATGATCTTTTCCATCTCTGGCGCAACCTTCTCATCAAAAGGGTTGTTGAAGCTTTGCCAGTTCTGCCTACTGTTATCACCAGATAATTCTGTCACATAATATTTGTCATCTGCTCCACTTTTCCAAATGCTTTGTTTTTGATCATCATAGTGGTAACTGTTTGTACTCTTGCCATTTGAAAATTGTGTAATTGTTTTGCCTTCCGACATCTTTTTTTCCGTGTCTACTTTACTATAACTAGTGGTCTGTAATAAGGATTGATCGTTATCCTTAAGCGTGATTAGCATTTCGACCGTATAATTGTTCAATCCCTTTTCCATTTGTGCAGCTGTCGTTTTTGCAGAATTCTTTAACCGATCATAACCAGAGCCAAGAAGCACATCGGCAAAGGCTGTAGAAACAAAGACACAAGTTCCCAGGGTAAATGAGAGAACGGTCATTTTCTTTTTACTCAGCTTCATTCTTAATTCTCCTTATTCCAAATTAGAGGAAACGTTTCCTTGTTTTTCATTATAAATAAGGCCTATTGAATCTATCTAAATAAACTATTAACAAATTATTAACTCGCTAAGGCTTAATTACCCTTTATTTCAAATACCATTTCATTGCATTTCTATATAAAACCTTTTCAGCCTGTTCTTCATCAAGAATGTTGTATATCAATTCAAGATCTAAATGATTATAAGGTCTCTTTGCCCTCGTGGATGGTAAGTCTGTTCCAAACATTAAAGCATCGGGGTTCACCGAGTAAATTGAACGGATCGCCTGTTCTATATTAAGATCAACCCTACCAAAGCCCGTTGCTTTTACTCTAACCCCTTTATCAACTAAAGATAGAAGACTATGAAATCCTTCTTTTGATAAACCTAAATGATCAATCGAAACAGCTGGAAGTTTTTCCAATATAGGAGAAATTTCTGGCAAAGAAGTAGAATCGATATATAATTCTACATGCCAACCTACTAACTCATGAACTTTTCTTGCAAAGTAATCTAAATGAGATAGATCCTCTGAACCTCCTCGTTTAACATTAAAACGAATAGCCCTCACACCGTAGGTGTTAAGTCTGACTATTTCTTCATCTGAAGTATCAAAAGGTATTTGAGTGACACCAACAAAATTTCCACCCAGTTTTTGTAATGAATCAATCAAATAAGATTGATCAAATCCTTGAAATGAACCAGATACTACGGCACCACCTTTTATACATAAATCCTGAACCTTATCTAAATAGTCCTTACAGGTGAAAGGATCAGGGATAAATCCCTCATTCTCTATTAAAGGAAAACGTGGGTCAATAATGTGAAAATGAGCATCGAAAATTGTTCTCATAAAAATGCTCCTTTATTCTATGTTAATGTCAAACACAATTCGTATTTAAATCCTTCTTCTCCACCACTGCAGAGTGCTTTTTGTTAATATTATACAGGCCTACGACTACCTTAGAATACAAGCTTCTCGTAAAACACAGAAAAGCCAACTCAGTTATAAATTGAACTGGGTTGGCTGCATCCTCCATTTGTAGGGCTTTTAACTGATCCTGAAGAAAGTCATCTAATTTTACTCTTTCTTTGAGAATA
>DATFAS010000130.1:0-2818 GCA_035254305.1 Bacillota bacterium | reverse complement strand
ATCTGGTGGAAGCTAGTTGATAAAAAAAGAGCCTATGAAATCGCATTTTATGGTTGTATGATCAATATCGCTGCGCTTATTTTGGACAATGTGGGAACGACTTTGCAGTGGTGGGTTTATCCGATAAAATTAGAACCTCTTGCCCCTCCTATGTTAACAGCTGATTCCATTTTAGTTCCCGTTATTCTCATGTTTGTCTATCAACGATTCTCCTCGACATGGAAATCTTTTTTTATAGCTAATTTAATTACTGGAGCATGTATTGCATTTCTTGCTGAACCGCTTTTTGCATGGATTGGTTACTATCAGTTAATTCATTGGAAATTTATCTATTCTTTCTTGTTTTATATCCTTACCTCTGCGGGTGCACGGTGGACCATCCTAAGAATTGTTAAATAGAAAGAAAACCCCTGGGTTGCAGTTGAACTTAGGGGTTTTCTTATTAAACATAAGGAATGAAGTATGTAAGAAAATCTGACAAAGGAATAGAAAATGAGAATGGGAAGGAGTAGTATGTGATGAATAATAAGTAAGGGGAGGAAAAAGGATGCAAAACCAAGTGATCCCATACTTCCAACCAATATTTAGTTTAGATAATCAAATGATTTGGGGCTATGAGGTATTAGGAAGAATCCAAAATTCGGATGGAACCTATTCCTCCTTAGGGAGTTTCTTTTCAGATATAAGCATTGATGAAACGTTACGTAAGAGGGTGGATGAAAGGGTGCGTAAGATGGCATTCATCCAATTCCGTGAGTATCATGAGGATTGCCATTTATTTATTAATGTTGATCCAAACTGGATCGGTGATGGAGCAAATAATGTGTCATTGGAATCATTATTGGATTCACAAGTTGCACCTGAAAAAATTATTCTTGAAATCAATGAGAGTGACTTTGAAGGAAATGTAGAAGGATTGTCACGTAGTCTAGCTCCATTCCGAGAATTAGGTTGTAAAATTGCAGTGGATGATGTTGGAAAAGGGTTTAGTGGACTTGATCGTGTCGCTTGTTTAAAACCAGATTTTATTAAGGTGGATCTACATTTAATTCAAAAAAGCACCCAATCTCGTTCCTATCGAAGTGTTCTCTCCGCTTTGTCTATTCTTTCCCAAAAACTAGGTGCAGCTCTGATCTACGAGGGTATTGAAGAACCTGATCAATTTGCCAATGCCTGGCGTAATGGGGGTCAATTCTATCAGGGGTATTTGTTAGCCAAGCCACAAGCTAATTTTACGACAAGGGAACACTGTCAGACTCTCCTCCAACAGCAGATAGACCATCTAGTTAAGCAAGAGTTTACCTTTTGGGATCATCATTTTCATTATGAATGGAAGCTAAATCAAAGGATGGAGGATTGTATAGCTAGGATTGTGCCACTTCCTGATTTGGATGAGTATACTCAGCAATTTATTCAGAGGGTAGATGAATCGGTTTTTCGATTGTATCTTTGTGATCCGTCAGGAAATCAACATTCTTCCAATTATATTAAGAATTCCGATGGGCTTTGGAGCAAAAAGGTAGAGTATAAAGGAATGAATTGGAGTTTTCGCCCATATTTTATGCACAATATTCTAAAGATGAATAGCTACAGCCAAGGGATTTTATCAGAGCCTTATAAAGATAGGGAATTTGACCTGATGATTCAAACCTTTTCCTGTCCTGTCCATCATAACATGTTTCTTTTCCTCGATATACCTGCAAGTTCTGCACGTTAAGAAAAATTAGGAGAATAGGAGAAATCTTTATGATTATAGAGAAAACGACTGATCGTCTGAATGCGTCTATACTAATGAATGAATTGAAAAAAGCAAATAAAGAAATGAAAGATGTTGTGACGTCCATTGATCAAATTGCTTCTCAAGCTAATTTATTGGCTCTGAACTCCGCGATCGAGGCAGCACGTGCGGGCGAAGCAGGGAGGGGCTTCTCGGTAGTAGCGAATGAGATTAAACGTTTTTCTGTACAGAGCAGGCAGGCTAATGAAAAAAGTTACGAACTCATTCACAACATTCAGGAGAAAGCCAATGAAATCATTGCGGTTCGTACAGCCGACGTAGCCTTCGATACTATTGATAAAATTGATCGTAATTTATTTGAACGCAATTGTGATGTCCAAGCGTGGGCAACATTTAATGAAATTAAAGCTTGTCTATTAAAAGAAAATCCTATGAGTCAGATGAATGCTACGAAGTTTATGAAACAAATTGTGGATATTTATGAGGTTTATTACGACATGTTTGTAGTAAACAAGGAGGGAATGGTTGTAGCTGCCGGCACAAACCAGGGTCTAGTAGGAAAAGATGTATCAAAGCAAACCTGGTTCAGACAAACCTTAGATAGAAATAATGTGTATGTAACAGATATGTATTATTCTGAATCCATGAAAGGATATTCTGTTGCGTATTCATGCCCTGTTCGTGATGATCAAGGGAGTACGCTAGGTGTATTTACGACGAGATTTAATTGGTCCTATATCTATGACATTATTGAATCGGTTAAATTAAGTAACGAAAGTGAATTATATGTCATTAATAATCAAGGGATTGTGATTGGATCAAGAGATCGAAAAGGCATCCTGCAAAAAAATCTAACAACGCTGAGTGCGGTTAAGAAATTATTAGCTGGAGAAAAGTTTGGTTACACGGTGGAAAAGGAATTTGGTAAAGAAAAAATCTTTGCCTTCTGCCGTACTAAAGGGTATAACGCCTATAAGGGTAAAGAATGGTCAGTGATCGTTAGTGAACCAGTGAACTAGGAAGGGGGTAATTGACTCACTCAGAGATGGGTGAGTTTTCTTTAGCCCATAGGAATTTATA
>DATFAS010000129.1:0-6465 GCA_035254305.1 Bacillota bacterium | reverse complement strand
CGGTTGAACGATTTATGATAGAGCATGAGCTTCGTAAGGCACTGTTAAATGAAGAGTTTGAGCTTCATTATCAACCACGGGTTGATTTAGAAACAGGGCTAGTGACAAGTGTTGAAGCACTCATTCGATGGAATCATCCCGTTAGAGGAAGAGTTTCTCCGGATCAATTTATCCCGGTTGCTGAGGAAACAGGATTAATCGTACCTCTAGGTAAATGGGTGATGAAAACGGCATGTCAGCAGGCGAAAGTATGGCAGCGAGATTGTGACATCCCATTAAGTGTTTCAGTCAATCTTTCAACACTGCAACTTCAATCACATAAATTACAAGAGACGGTACGGGAGGCCCTTGCTGAATCAGGGTTAGCAGGGAAGTATTTGGAATTAGAGATTACAGAGAGCTCATTGATGCAGGACATTACATCTGTAATTAGAATATTAAACGATCTGAAGGAATTCGGAATTAGCATTTCAGTGGATGATTTTGGGACAGGATATTCGTCACTTAAATATCTACAGCTATTACCGGTGGATGCACTAAAGATAGATAAATCATTTATTCAAGCGATTGAGTCGGAATCCTCTACAGCTATTCCACGATCGATAATTCAGCTAGCACATGCACTTAATATGAAGGTTGTTGCTGAGGGTGTGGAGACCAAGGAACAATTGACTTTTTGTAATGATAATGGGTGTGATGAGATTCAGGGTTACTTTATCAGTAAACCATTATCGGTTCAAGAGATGAACAAATATCTACAGAAAGAATTAAACCCATCACGATAAACTAGATATCTACATGATAGGGGGATCATCCATAATGAAGATATTCAGATTAAAAATTAAAAAATCATTAAGTGTAAAGCTAATATCCATGTGTTTGCTTCTACTTGCTGTTCCAAGTCTAATTATCGGGATGGTCGCTTATCAACATGCTAAGTCAGAGCTCAGTCATTCCGGAGAGATCCGTTTAAAAAATAATGTTCGTTCCATCATCCAAATGATTGATCTCATGGATAAACAAGTGAAAAAAGGGAGCATCTCTCTTGGTGAAGCACAAGAACAAGTACGCGTTCAGATGATAGGTGAAAAGGATGGTCAAGGAAAAAGACCTATTAACAAAAACATTGATCTTGGCCCGAATGGATACACTTTTGCTGTCGATGATAGCGGAGTCTTATTGGCTCACCCAACTTCAGAAGGAAAGAATTTGTTGGGTTTTACCGACCCTAAAGGAAATGTAGTACTAGACACTGTTACCCATCAAACGATGATTGAATCCCTTGTTTCACATGCGAAGGAGGGTGGTGGATTCACTTTTTACGATTATCCGCTGCCAAGCAATCCGAATCAACTAGAAACGAAGATTAGTTATACGGAAAAAGATCCTCACTGGGGCTGGAACATTGGAGCAGGAGCCTATTTAATGGATTTCAATAGTGGAGCTAATGAAGTTCTTAGTGTTCTTATGATCACATTAGGTATTTCTCTTTTGTTAGGTACTATTATTGTTTATTTATTTTCTAATCATATTACAGTACCTCTTCGCAAGCTTGAACATCAGGCAAGACAGATTGCTGCGGGTGATCTAACAGGTGAGCCCCTTCAGATCGGAAATAAGGATGAAATTGGTCAGCTTGTGATCGATTTCAATAGGATGACGTCTAATCTTAAGAGTTTAATTATCGAAGTTCATCATAGTGTAGAGCAAGTAGCAGCTTCTTCCCATCAATTAGCGGTCAGTGCAGAGACGACTAGTCGGGCATCAGAACAAATTACAGGCTCTGTTCAGGAAGTAGCAGTGGGTGCAGAGAGACAGGCCTCGCATACAGGTGAAGCACTTGAAGCGGTTGCTGAGATTACCAAAGGGATGGATCAATCCGCTGCTTCGATTCATTCGGTTGCCGATCTCACACAGAGGGCGAACGAAAGAGCCTTCACAGGTACAAATGTTGTTAACCAGACGATTGAGCAGATGCATGTGGTTCGATGTAAAGTCGGAGATACTTCTAAAATTATTAATGAATTAGGGGAAAAATCGAAGGAAATTAATAAAATTGTTGGCTTTATTACCCAAATAGCGAGCCAAACCAATCTTCTAGCACTAAATGCTGCGATTGAGGCTGCAAGAGCAGGGGAGCACGGGCGAGGCTTCGCGATTGTTGCGGATGAGGTTCGGAAATTAGCAGAACAATCGGGTCAAGCAGCAGGTGAAATTGATCAGATTATCAAGAAGATCCAAGAGGAATCGGACAAGGCGGTTGTGTCCATGCAGGATGGAAGTGCCTCGGTTGAAGAAGGGATCAACATGGTTCAACAGACAGGGGCTTCATTCCAAGAGATTGTGTTAATGGTTCAGGAGATTATGGCCCAATCGGAGGAAGTCTCAGCGATCGTTGAGGAAATCAATGCAAGCTGTCACGGAATGTCGGGAATGATTGAGGGGGTCTCGCACATTGCAGAGCAATCCTCTGGAAATATGGAGGAGGTGGCAGCTGCGGCAGAAGAGCAGAATGCAGCTATGCAAGAGATCTCCGCTTCTTCTGAAATGCTTACCAAAATGGCCCAGCAGCTTCAAGATTCCATTAAGAAATTCACCCTATAAAATAATGGAAGCGTAAGGCCGGTATAAGGCTTTACGCTTCATCAATAACCAATAAAAAACGAGCCTTGGAATGGAATCCTAATGGCTCGTTTTTCTTCTGTTACCTTCAAGAAATTGGCTGATTCAGATTATTCTTCTTCAAGTTCATCATCGGAGTAGGTGGGAGATATCTTGTCTCGACAATCCCAGCATTCACTTCGAGTTCTCTCCATGATGGCTAGCTTTTCCCCACAGGATACGCATTCTTCAGACATTGGTATCTCGAACCTCCCCTTCATAAATTCGGAATCGGTTGGGTGTGCATTTCTCCCCTAAATGTTCCGTTAAATGGATTATACAATAAATTTATTAAAATGTAAATGTTCAAATAATTATCACATCTAGGAATTTGGTGAAATAATTGGAAGGGATCGCAGAAAGTGATGTAGAAATGAATTAGTATTTGGTTATGCTTAATTTTTTGTATGAGCCTGATGTCATTGTGTGATCGGTTGGAGCAACAAGAACGTATATCTCAGGGAGGTCTAAGAATATGAAAGCAGTTGTTGTAAGTCAACTAGGTGGACCGGAAGGATTGAAATACGTGGAAATGGAGAAGCCTGTTCCCACGCAGCATCAAGTATTGATTCGGGTGGAGGCAACCAGTGTGAATTTCGCCGATATTAAGGTGCGATACGGTAATTATCATGGGGCTGGACAGCCACCATTCATACCGGGATTAGATGTTGCAGGTACAGTCGAAGCAGTTGGGGAGAATGTACACAGGATAAAGGTAGGTCAACGTGTTATTGCTTTTCCCAAGGCAGGCTCTTATGCGGAATATGTAGTAGCAGATGAAATCTTGACCTATTCCATTTCAGATTCACTAGATTGGGACACTGCAGCAGCTTGCCCGATTGTGTCCTTTACCTCTTATAAGCTTCTCGCCGATGTCGCTAGGCTGGAGAAGGGAGAGACGGTGCTGGTACATGCTGCCGCTGGGGGAGTTGGAACCACTGCCATACAATTAGCAAAGCTTTTAGGATCGGGTACCGTAATAGGTACCGTTGGTGACCTGGCGAAAGCAGAAGCAGCATTAGAAGCGGGTGCTGATTATGTCATTAGTTACGATGGGTTTGCCCAATCTGTTCATGAAATAACGAAAGGCCATGGTGTGGACGTTGTGCTTGATTCCATCGGTGGGACGGTTAGTGAGCAAAGTTTAACCTGTTTAGCTATGTACGGGCGAATCGCTAACTTCGGCAATGCAAGTGGATCTGCTGGAATGATCTCTACTCTTGATCTACACTCTAGCTGTCGGTCTATTCTTGGGTTTAGTTTAGGGACTACAAGGAGCAAGCGGCCTCAACTTCTGCAGAGTGTAGCGGATCATGTTTTCCCTTATTTGGAGTCAGGCCAACTGAAAATGAAGATTGGTCATAGGTTCAAACTCAGTGAAGCGGCTGAAGCACATGCCTGTATGGAAAGAAGGCAGCATACCGGCAAGATTATCCTAACGGTTAGGTAATGGAAGAAGTGTGATTTCCACTATTTCTTGTAACCAACGTGGATTATAATAGGGAAGTAGAATATGGAGAGAGAAGGATGACATACACATGTGGTTGCTTGCAGCATTGGGAACGACCTTCTGTTTTGGGATCAATAATTCGATCTTTAAGTGGAGTGCTACCAGAGGGTTATCTAAGATTAGTATCCAATTTTTCTTCTATATGGTGGCTTCCTTACTTATCACAGGTTATGGACTTTATCGACATCAGTTTCATTTCTCAGGATGGGCTGTCTTACTTGGGGCAGCGGCAGGTATTCTGAATGCGAATGGTAACATTCAAATGACCAAAGCCTTCGAAAAGGGCCCTGCAGGGATCACTTCCACGCTTATTGCGATGAATGCGATTATTCCTGTGCTGGCATCTGGAATTCTTTTCCCTGAGCCGATTCCACCTCTACATTGGCTCGGAGTTATTTTGATGGTAATGGCAGCAGCGATTGTACAGTTCCAACCAAACCGAAACAATCAAGTGGAATATAGAACATGGTTAGTTCGTATTGCATTGGCATTATTGTCAATTGGCTCCTGTGCAGTGATTTTGAAGATTACCGCCTTTTATCAGATTTCGTTCGCGAATTATCTTTTGTTCTTTTATTCTGGTGGGTTTGTCTATTTAGCCCTACGAATGATGAAACAGGAGATTCACCTAATAGAAGTTAAAGTTGGAAGTATGGTGGGTATTCTAAGCGTGATTGGATTTGGTTGTTATCTATATGCACTAGCCAGTGGTCCTGCCAGTGTTGTTTTTCCAGTCATTAGCTTGAATTGTTTGGTCGTAATGGGGACAGGCCTCCTCTTATTTAATGAAAAAATTCGGTGGTATCAAGCAATTGGTATATTAGTAGCATTATCTGGATTAGTGCTGACCAAGATATAGAAGATGATAGGGGGCCGAGAGGTCCCTTTTTGGTTTTTAGAGGGAGAGAGTGAGTACAAGGGAATTAGAGGCGCTTATTTCAGAAGTCTGACATATATCTAGCAAAATAAGGTCCCGAGAGGCACTTAAAGAGATGGTAACCCTTGATTTTTGGGGATTTTGAGCAAATAGGGAACTGAGAGGCGCTTATTTCAACAATTTAGTCCTCATTTCCAAAAATAAGACTCCCAGGGGCGCTTAAGTCAAGATCTGTGCCCGAGGAAGTCTATCATTGTGTATTATTTTTCAGTCCACCAATATCCCTCTACGTTATCTCCGTTTTGAAATGGATCCACTGCTACCCACTTTTGTTTTGGGTGGTGAGTTGCTCTTGGGTGGGGAGAGGTTTGATGATTTAGGTGTAGGATCAGATCCGCCAGATTTATTGATGGTTCCTTTCTTCGTTACGTCTCCTTCAGATCCAACACTAGATCCATTACCTGAGGTTGAAGGAGGTGTGGAAGTGGAAGGAGCTTTATCTGATCTTTTAACAATTGAACCTGACTTCGGTACTGTAAGTGGAGGTGTGGCCTTCTTTTCCTGTGTACTTGGTACATGATAGTTACCACCACTACTTGGATGGTAGATATCGCGGGTGCCATAACCACGGTAGTCTCCATACTGTTTACCCGACTTTAGAAGATCAAAGATTCCATTTATAATCTGGGCGGTGATATACCCTTGTAGAAAAGAAGGATTATAATTCTGCCGCACAAATTCTTGATTGCTCACTTCGATTAGCGTATCCTCAGCCTTCTGTGGATCACGCTGTACATGGTACCATTCGTCAGGATAGACCAGAAACATACGGTCTGGATCATCCTTAGAAATCTCTTTCGGGGTCACCTCATCCGCCAACGCATGGGCCACATCCGGAACAGATTGGTTCTCGGCCCGGTATACACGAGATTTTTGGTTGCCTTGTTCACTAATCGAAACGAGAGGATAGTTGTTTGCACTAACGGGGCTACTGCTGCCACATCCACTCAGAAGACCAACAACGAGAGTGATAGCCAGCCATAATTTCAATGGAGTGGTCAAGCGTTGGAGCATGTGATCACCACCTAAGAATCTATTCATTGGTTAAACATTCCAATAGTTAGTTAATCAACTAACTAAAAAATACCATATTTGAAATTGTATCCTTCTCTAAGTCCCTCGCAATACCTGAACATCCGCAGGTAAGATAGTTTCTCCTTCATACATCATCATTCGACCATCCTGCCACTCAAGGCGCAGTAGCTTACGGTTATCTGATTGAAATTGCCATACATATTGTTCCCCAGCGATGGAAAAAGGAGTCTTCCCAGCGACATTCACATTCCCTGAATATTGCTCTTCAAGATGATACGTTATTCCATCCATATCAATCGTAGTGGGAACCTCATTTTCAGTG
>DATFAS010000128.1:0-2935 GCA_035254305.1 Bacillota bacterium | reverse complement strand
GGTAAATATATTTAATAATATAATTTGTCTTTGAAACAGATATCTATCGTTTGTGAAACAGAATCGAATAAATAATTTTAAGAGGTGATGATTTCGTGAGTCACATTATTTCTGAAAGTGTAGCTGAAAACTTCCAAACCCTATGTGTTCTATCGTCTGAGGGAAGTGTTGTGAATGAAACTGCAGTACCTATATTAAGTAACGATCAGCTCCGAGAATTGATGAGGAGAATGGTTTTTACCCGTGTGTGGGACCAACGTGCGATCAGTTTAAATCGTCAAGGAAGACTTGGATTCTATGCACCTGTAGCTGGACAAGAGGCAAGTATGCTAGGTAGTCAATTTGCTCTTGAGAGAGAAGATTTCCTTTTACCGAGCTATCGTGATCTACCTCAGGCAGTATGGCATGGTTTACCGCTATACCAGGCTTTCTTGTATTCGCGTGGACATCAGCAAGGCGGGAGAATTCCTGAAGGGGTGAATGTATTAATGCCTCAAATCATTATTGCTGCCCAAATTGTTCAAGCCACTGGTGTTGCCCTTGGATTTAAGCTTCGAAATCAAAAGAATGTGGCCATGACGTTTATTGGCGATGGGGGTACTTCCCAAGGTGATTTCTACGAGGGAATGAACTTTGCCGGAGCGTTTAAAGCACCTGTTGTCTTCGTTGTTCAAAATAATCGATATGCGATCTCTGTTCCGATTGAAAAGCAGACCGCTGCCGGCACCTTAGCACAGAAAGCGATTGCAGCTGGAATCCCTGGGGTTCAAGTAGATGGAATGGATGTTTTAGCTGTCTATAAAGCGGTAAAAGAAGCGGTAGATCGTGCACGCCGTGGTGAGGGGCCAACCATTGTTGAGACACTAACCTATCGTTATGGCCCACACACAATGGCTGGGGATGATCCTACCCGTTATCGTACAGGGGAAGAAGCGGGGGAGTGGGAAAAGAAAGATCCATTAATCCGTTTCCGAAAATTCCTTGAGCAGAAAGGTTTGTGGAGTGAGACCGATGAAAATGGTGTCGTGGAGGAAGCAAAGCAAGCGGTTGCTGAAGCGATCAAGAAGGCAGATGAAACCGCTAAGATGAACATACCTGAATTAATTGATTCTATGTTTGAAGTAACACCTGCACACCTTGAGGAACAAAAAGCTCATTTCTTGATGAAGGAGGGCAAATAAGTCATGGCCCAAATGACAATGATTCAAGCCATTACCGACGCAATGCGTGTTGAATTAGAAAAAGATCCTAATGTATTGGTTTTTGGTGAAGATATAGGGAAAAATGGAGGGGTTTTCCGTGCTACGGATGGATTGCAAAAGCAGTTCGGTGAACAACGAGTTTTTGATACTCCACTAGCCGAATCTGGAATTGGTGGTCTTGCCATTGGTCTTGGTCTTCGGGGATTCCGCCCTGTTGCAGAAATTCAGTTCTTTGGATTCGTATTTGAAGTGTTTGATTCCATTGCCGCACAAGCTGCACGCATGCGATTTCGTTCGGGCGGTCGTTACCATAGCCCAATAACATTCCGTGCTCCATTCGGTGGAGGGGTGAAGACACCTGAACTTCATGCGGATAGCTTAGAGGGTTTGATGATGCAAACTCCGGGCCTTAAGGTCGTGATTCCTTCTAACCCATATGATGCAAAAGGTCTACTTATCTCGGCTATTCGTGATAATGATCCAGTCATTTTTCTTGAACATATGAAGTTATACCGATCTTTCCGTGGAGAGGTACCAGAGGGGGAATATACCATTCCACTTGGTAAGGCGAATGTAGTTCGTGAGGGATCTGATGTGACAATTATTACCTATGGAGCAATGGTTCATACTTCCTTAAAGGCTGCCGAACAAATTGAAAAAAGTCGAGGAGTCAAGGTGGAAGTCATTGATTTACGGACAATTAGCCCAATTGATATTGACACGATTGTGACATCTATTGAGAAAACGAATCGTGCGCTTGTTGTTCAGGAGGCACAGAAAACTGCGGGGGCAGCTGCAGAGATTATTGCCCAAATTAACGAAAAGGCCATTCTACATTTAGAAGCGCCTGTCCTTCGCGTTACCGCACCCGATACGATTTTTCCATTTGCTTCGATTGAAGATGAATGGTTACCCGATCCGTCTCGTGTCATAGCAGGTTTAAATCAGGTTCTCGATTTCTAGTAGAAGAATTATACGCATTTTTTAGTTAAAGAGCTTTCTTAAGGAGGTTATGGGCGTGGCTATTTATAAATTTAGGCTTCCAGATATTGGTGAAGGTATCCATGAAGGAGAAATAGTGAAGTGGCATATTAAACCAGGGGATGAGGTGGTAGAAGATCAAATCCTTATGGACGTGCAGAATGACAAGGCTGTAGTGGAAATTCCATCTCCTGTACATGGTAAAGTGCTGGAAGTGAAGGTGAGTGAAGGAACGGTTGCGGTTGTAGGGGATGAACTGGTTAGTATTGAAGTAGCAGGAGACGCTGTAATCCCTACCGAAACTGAAGAACATTTGGAGTGTGCCATAGGTGCAGGAGTAGCTGCAAATGTTGCAACAGCAAAGGTTGAGGCGCCTATCCCTTCTGCTCCAACACACAAGGTGTTAGCAACCCCTAGTGTTAGAAAGTTTGCCAGAGACAAAGGGGTACTGATTACGGATATAAAGGGAACTGGGAAAAATGGTCGGATAACGAAGGAAGATATCCTGAATCATGCTGGTTGTGTAGCTAATCAAGTACAGGCCATAGTGGCTGACCAGGTCCAGGAGGTTCAAGTAACGGCTCCTTCTGCTACAGTGGTTGTGAATACGGGTGATCGTATGGAAGAACGTGTACCGCTTAAGGGAGTGCGTAAGGTGATTGCGGCGGCAATGGTTAAATCCATGTACACAGCACCGCATGTTACAATTATGGATGAAGTGGATGTAACTGAGCTCGTTGCATTACGTGAAA
>DATFAS010000127.1:0-4536 GCA_035254305.1 Bacillota bacterium | reverse complement strand
GTAGGGTTGAGGGGGTGGGCCATAACATCCAGGGAAGGGCGTGATGTTTTGTATTTCATCAAAACGATAATGTTTGGTTGCATATTGACTTTGGTATAAATAAGTCATAATATAGACGACCCTCTGTCTCTCATCCACATTGCACAATACACCAGACACCCCTTGACCATTTATGAGGGAAATTCCGACAGGCTGACCCACTAGATAAGAAACACGTTGCTGCCACTGTGGCATCTTAAAACTCACCTCCAAGTATTTCCCTACACACTATATGCCCGTATGCAACTCTTGGCTGATTCAACTTGAAAAAGAGGCCATCACCTAGCTTTAAAACAAATCAAAATCCTTCTCTAATTGATGGATCAACATATTAAGAAGATCGATTTGACCATGAATATATTGCCTTTGATTCTCGCTTTGTTCTTGCTTCAATTGTTCCGCTAAATTCGTCTTACGTTCCACTAAATGACTCCAAAATTCTCGAACGTCAACCTTAGAAAACCGTGCAATCTCATAATCATTCATCGATTTGCTCTCCCTACATTTGTTTGCCTTTCATTCTAACACAAGTTCATCCCATTGCAGATTTTAACAAATTAGTTTTTCTCCTATTTTTCATCTTTTCCTGTTATGCTAGTTTTGTTTTCGAGATTATCCTACTCATGGAGGTTTTCTTTGTGAAGAAGTGGGTTTCGTTTATCGTTTCTCTCATGCTATTTGTTGGGACAACCATTCCTACATATGCTATGGAATTAAGAGATCAATCGAATATACAAGGAATCGATGTGAGCCATTGGAATGGCAACATCAATTGGTCACAAGTTAAGGAAAGTGGTGTGAAATTCGCTTATCTGAAAGCAACGGAAGGGACCGGTGTGGCGGACCCTCAATTTGGGAATTTCGTTAAAGAGGCTCAATCTGTCGGGATTCAGGTAGGTGCATTCCATTATGCCAAGCCAACAGCGCCTTATGATTCTTCTGAACCTGTCAAGCAGGCGAAGTTTTTTGTTGAGACACTTCAGTCAATTCTCTCTACCTATGGTGATATCATGCCTGTGCTAGATTTAGAGGAAACGGGTGGTTTAACTCCAAGTGAGCTCTCCTCATGGGCACGTATCTTTACCAATACTATAAAGCAATTAACGAATAGGCAGGTTATGCTTTATATAAGCGAAGATTTTTTTAGAGAGAATGATGAACTAAATCAGACCTTAAGTGATCTTCCTCTATGGGCCTCTTATTGGGACCAATACTATCAGGGAAAGAATCCACCCGATATTGCAGGTTGGCAGAAATGGATGATTTGGCAATATTCAGGTCAAGGGGTGATGCGCGGAATTACGACTTCTGTAGATTTAGATGCAGGCCCTCCCTCCATCGAAGCTCTTAGAGGAGAGCTACCAACGATCATCACTCTTCACCTAGGTAGTACGCAAGCCACTAAGAATGGTCAGCCTATGCAATTGGATGCTACACCGTTCACCATTCTGAATCGAACGATGGTTCCCATCCGGTTTATTGCAGAGTCACTTGGGGCCGAAGTCAGTTGGAATCCAGCTACACAGACGATAACCATTTCCAAGCCAGGGACTTTGGTTGTTTTTACCCTAGGGCTAGATACAGCAATAGTCAATGGAAAAACCGTGTCATTAGATGTTTCGGCCCAGCTTTCCAGTAATCGAACCTTCGTTCCTTTACGGTTTATTTCTGAAAATCTTGGAATGCAGGTTGATTTTAACCCTGTCACGCAATCTATTCTATTATCCTCTGAGAAATAATTGTAAAACCTCTTGGGGTGTGCGAGCAATGAACGTCTTTATTTCTCCTGAAAAACGCTGTTCATCTCCATCCCCCCAAATCACAGCAATATGACGGATACCAGCATGATGCGCTGCTTGGATATCGGTTGGTTGATCACCGATATACGTACAGCTTTCAGGAGTTGCACGAAGCCTATTTAAAGCCAGTAACAATGGGGTTGGATCAGGCTTATGCTTCTCTGTATCATCCTGTCCAACTACGGTATCGAAGTATGGTGCGAGCCCAGTTACCTCTAACTCTCGTTCGATGTTGTGATTTCGTTTCGATGAAACAATTCCTAACGTATATCCTTCTGCCTTCAACTGGTTTAGCATCTCTATAATTCCTGTATAAGGCTGAACATATTGAGAGAGCTTGGTATACTGATCCCTAATAACAGAAGAAAGTTCCTCTGCTTGATCCGGGAACCACTCCAACAATACCTTTCTAACCGGTTTACCGAGAAAAAATGCTTCCTCCTCAGACATGACTGACCTTCCAAGTACTCGTTGAAACCCATAGTTTCGAGCCTCTCTTGCCACCTGTTCACTATCCAATAATGTTCCATCTAAATCAAACAAAATTACCTTCATATGATTACTCTCCCCAGTATACGCGCATCTATGTTCAATTGTCTCCCTATTGATGGTGGGATTTATCTTCCTTTCTATTATTATCACTTCTCTAGTTTTTGAACAAGCTTCGATTGATTGGAAGCAGTCATCTTCAATGAAGGGAAGGGATACTCGTTTGTGTCAAAAATAAATCTATAATTGAAAAACTAGAGTATAATAGGGAAGAATGCTAGCAAATAGGAGTAGAGACGATTGGATAAACAAAATAGTAGGTATAGATGGGTGGTTTTTGCCGCTGTATTACTCACTTATTTGTTAGTTGTGAGTCAACGAACGGCACCAGGATTAATTTCGGATCAACTAATGAAGGACTTTAACGTTTCTGCATCTACCATCGGCTTGTTGACGAGTATCCAATTTCTGGCCTATTCGAGTTTACAGATTCCAGTTGGAATCATATCGGACCGCTTTGGCCCGAATCTTTTTCTCATCATTGGGACATTGCTGAATGGTTTGGGGACTTTTATTTACAGTCTTGCACCGAATGAATTTGTGCTGCTTTTTGCTAGATTTTTGGTAGGTCTCGGTGATTCAACGATTTGGATTAATCTTGTATTGATCTTAAGTATATGGTTTAGAAGACAAGAATTCATTAGCTTACTAGGTCTGGCAGGAATGTGTGGAAGTCTCGGCTTTTTGTTAGCCACTGTTCCCTTTTCGACTTGGATCGCCTTCGCTGGATGGAGATCAACCTTCTCTACCATGGGAATTGTTCTCTGTCTTTGTGGGCTTCTTCTTTATTACGTTCTTATAAGAAAACCAAATCAACTACTTAAGAACAGTCCTACGTTCCAAACCTCTCCAGCCAAAATGAATGTACAGCATGAGAAGATCAATCTTCGCATATTTTCTAATCGACAGGCTTGGGCGGCTTTCTTATGCCACTTTGGTGTAGTCGGGACTTACATTGGTTTTATCGGCTCGTGGGCCGTTCCCTATGGTATGAATGTGTATGATATGACCCGTTCAGCTGCGAGTCAGCTGATCATGATTGGCCTTATTGGAGCTATAATAGGCGCTCCCTTAACGAGCTGGATAACCAGTCGTTTAGGGTCAATCAGACGTCCTTATATTACCGTTCATATTGTAACCTTCTTAAGCTGGAGTGCTTTTCTCATATATAATGGAAAACCACCCTTCTCGATGCTCGTTGTTCTCTTCTTTATCATTGGATATGGAAATGGGGCCAGTACCTTAACCTTTGCGATCGTTCGGGGGTCCTTTGCTTTAAAAGAGGTCGGTGCTGTCACAGGATTTGCCAATACCGGGGGATTTCTAAGTGCTATTCTCCTACCTAGTATTTTTGGGAAGGTGCTCGACCATTTTCAAACTCTCCCTTCAAGTGTTGGCTACCATTATGGCTTTATTATTTCAGTTGTATTCTCCATGTTTGGCTTGGTTGGGGGATTTCTCATCAAGGACCACGAACAGGAGGTTAAACAGCGGGGTGAAGTCGTTGTATAGATAAAGAAGATGCCATTAGGATAACATCTTAATGGCTCTTTTTGTTGCCTCTTGATCGAGTCCGGTGTGTCCATCTGTCTGAACAAGGTAAGGCAACAGCTTCCCCATATCATTATGATCATCAAGAATCACGAATTGTTCTACCGTAAAAGACGGATCCAATTGGGCTTCTTCGATATATTGCTGGATTTCATCCCCACGATCCCTGTTAACAAGAACTGGAGTTTGACCAACCAAGCCTTTATCTATTCCATTCGCAGTAAACATTTGCTTGAGAAAGCGAAACCCCGCTTTTCGCCAGGTTGAACTAACGACTATGGATGCCCCTGTTTGTTTCATTATTTGTTTCAAATTTTCTACACAGCTAGGGTTGAACTGATATCCGTTATAATGAGTACTCGGCCTTTGATATGATCCTGTAACCATGACTCCATCAATATCCAAAAAAATAACCTTCACGTTATGACTCCCTTCTTTCTACCACTTTTCCGTATTCTAATCGTATATAGTATAACAGCAGTTTAGGGCTTCTCCCACAAAAAAGACATGACAAAAATATATAAAAATCAACACCTACCCCAATAAAAGAATGAAAGGCAGAATCGAAACAATCGTTTCAAGTGGTAGTTTGACTTCT
>DATFAS010000126.1:0-3768 GCA_035254305.1 Bacillota bacterium | reverse complement strand
AGTGACTCTGCTATTCTGATTACTGTTGCTATTTTAACATTGATTATTAAGCTTGTAATTGATTGGTTTTTGGAAACAGAGATTGGACTTGCTCTTCGTGCCACAGGTGATAATGCTCGTATGATTCGTAGCTTCTCAGCGAATACGGATAATACGATTATTTTAGGTGTTGCTTTATCGAATGGATTGGTAGCTTTATCAGGGGCTCTAATGGCTCAATATCAAGGTTTTTCTGATGTATCGATGGGGATTGGGATGATCGTTATTGGACTAGCATCTGTCATTATCGGAGAAGCCATTTTTGGAGACCGTTCGATTAAACGAGCAACCTTTGCTGCTATTGGTGGATCAATTATTTATCGCCTGGTGGTAGCTTTGGCTCTTCGTATTGGTTTAAGCCCTTCTGATATGAAATTAATGACAGCACTGATCGTTATCATTGCCTTGATTGCTCCGAAGATGATCTCCTACTGGAAGGATAAGCAGCGCAAAGCTGCCCGTAGGAAGAAACTGATGGATCAGACACCGCAGTTGGAAGGTGGAAACAATAATGCTTAAGTTAAAGAATATTCACAAGATATTTAATGAAGGAACCGTTGATGAGAAGATTGCCTTAGGTCATATCAATCTCCAATTAAACAGAGGTGACTTTGTTACGATCATAGGGAGTAATGGTGCGGGGAAATCCACATTAATGAATATTATTTCTGGTGTCCTTATTCCTGATGAGGGTGCAGTCGAAATTGATGGAGCACTTGTTAATCATTTAAAAGAGCATCAAAGAGCCCCATTAATTGGACGTGTGTTTCAGGATCCAATGGCAGGTACGGCACCTTCTATGACGATTGAAGAAAATCTGGCGATGGCGTATTCTCGTAACCATCCAAGAACCCTTCGGAGAGGCGTCAGCAAGGATAGACGGGAACAATTTAGAGAACATTTGAACTCTCTTCATTTAGGTTTAGAAAATCGGCTAAGTGCGAAGGTTGGACTATTATCAGGTGGAGAAAGACAAGCATTGAGTCTTTTGATGGCAACCTTTACTCAACCTAAGGTCCTATTGCTTGATGAGCACACAGCAGCACTAGATCCTTCTCGCGCGGCGTTAATTACAAATCTTACAAAGGAAATTGTAGATAAGTCACAATTAACGACAATGATGGTTACGCATAACATGCAGCAAGCAATTGATCTAGGGAATCGTTTAATTATGATGGATAAGGGAACTATTATTCTAGAGGTAGGTCCTGAACAGAAAAAATCCTTAACGATTGAACGTCTTCTTAAAGAATTCGAACGTCTTCGTGGAGAGAAGTTTGCTAGTGATCGTGCTGTTTTAGGATAAAGTAAACGTCATTTCTAAGGCACTTAGGAGGCTGTAATGAAGAGCAAGGAAGAAAAGATATGGGTAGAAGGTGAATGGAGCCAAGTTGAAAAGGATGAGATCACTCAACAGGAGTCTTCTGATGTGAAGGAAGAGTCCCAGCTGATTGTTCTTGAAAAAGAGCATCAACGTTTCTACGATAAGCTTCGTGCGAAGATAGAGGATTTTCTGCAGAAGAAAACAGGTGGACGGTTTGATAAGTATATTTTACTTGCACCGGATCTTTTTGTTCTTCTGGCGAGACTTATGAAGGATCGTAGAGTGCCTACCAAATCAAAAGCCATAGCTGGTTTGGCTGTAGCCTATTTTATTTCACCAATGGATTTTCTTCCTGAAATGATTGCCGGTCCCATCGGCTTTCTAGATGATATAATAGTAGCCGCTTATGCTATTAGCAAAATCATGCAGGATGTGGAACCCTCCATCCTTAGAGAGCATTGGAGTGGAGAAAGTGATTTGCTTGCATCCGTACAGGAATTGCTTAAGAAGGCTGAAGACTTAGTGGATGGAAAGATTCTTGGGAAACTTAAAGGATTAATTAATAAAAAATAAAAGAGGTAAGTAGTATGGGGTTCCATATTACTTACCTCTTTAAACATTTTAAGCGGAAATGACTTCCCTCATCATGGCAATTTCATCACAGGCTGGGAATTTCGAACAGTTGACACAATCCTTCCACACCTTGTGTGGCATAATTTCCTTCGAAACTACCTTAAAACCACAACGATCAAAAAATTTCTCCTGGTATGTCAATGCCATAACATTCTTTATTAGCAGGTCTTTAGCTCTATCGATTAGGTGAAATACAAGATCTTTACCAATTCCTTGACCTGCATAATCAGGATCAATGACAAGGGATCTGATTTCAGCCATATCCTCCCATAGAATATGCAGACCTCCAACTCCAACGATCTTCCCTGATTGATTCTCATCTTCAACGACTGAAAAACAGGTGAGTGTCTCACAGAGGGAAAGCTTGGATCGAGGTAACATCATTCCTTTTTGTGCATACATATTTATCAATTCAACCATAGCATCTAGATCCTTAATAGTCGCTTGACGAATGATCATTTCTTTCCCTCCTTAACGTTACTTACGAATAAATATACTAAATATAATATAAATATACACTTAGAGGCTCATGCTGTCTACTACCTTTTCTGCATGTTAACTCGAAATGTGTCGATGGAAGTTTCTACCCATATGTGTAAACATATGCTATAGTTAATTTGTAGTTAATCCATTTCATTTCCTACTTCCGCCTCGATAATCCTTGGGTAAACGCTGATGAATTCAGTGGTATCTAGGAATCGGGGACTTTTTTTATTTCCTAAGTTTTACGGATAAATACTAAGAAATGTGATCAAATTCGGGTTAGATGTGATCAATAATGTGATCGGTGTGATCAGGTGTGTGATCAATTTAAGGATGGAAGCTGGATATCCTTTCAGTTTCTTTTTTTATCTTATTTGTGTTAAGCATGTAATAAAGCAAATTGAATGTATAAAAGAATTGGCATTTAGTAACATTCGGTTTTGAAGTTATATCGGGTTAATTTTATCTAATGTTTATTGGATTAGTTTAGTATTATAGCGCCTTGATTTATCAAAGTTTTATAAAATTCATCAACTTAGGTAGTTCTATATAAAATTATCTAATTATAAAGAGTTCGTGACCAAGGTGTGACCAATACAAGGGAAAAGTTATTGTAACGGGAGAATAACGCAATAAGAGTTTAAGTGTTTTAAGATAAAGAAAAACGCAATCGAGGTGTGTATCTTGGAAAAATTTACATGCCCATGTTGTGGGTACAAAACGATAGACAGTGACGGAAACTATGATATATGTTCTATATGTTTTTGGGAAGATGACCCCTTTCAAAAAATGAATGTATATGATTCAGGAGTCAATAAGATTCCGTTAGTGGAGGCACAAAGGAATTATATTCGGTATGGTGCTTGTGAGAAGGAAGTTACCGATGTAGTTAGAAAACCAACTAAAGATGAAAAAAGAGACCCAGATTGGAAGCCAATTAGCGATGATATGTATGAGTTAAAGTTAGCTTGTCGGAAGTTTATCGAAGGCATGTACAGTATTGCCGAATTAGAACATAATTTGTCATGGATAACTGTACCAGAAGATATAGTAGGATTCGTAAAACAAATAGAAAATGATTTAGAAATGATAAGATTTTGTACTTCGGATTATAAACAGCGAGACGAAGCATTGGATGTGGTGAATGCTTTACTTCAAAAATTGAATATCACCATAGAAGAAAATGACAATTGATTATTAAGCTAACGGGTTCGTTTGTTTAGGAGCAGATGCTTTTGAACTGCTCCTTTTTCGTTGCTCAACTGTTGGGCAGGTTATCACGATAAGGA
>DATFAS010000125.1:0-11015 GCA_035254305.1 Bacillota bacterium | reverse complement strand
ATCTGTAATCCCATTTCCTCATGATAAGCTTCTTTTTTAAGAATCCACACACTTCCATCAAGAATGCTTTCTAGCAAATCATTTCCTTTCAATATTTCCAACTCTTTGGGATAAACGTTAATCATATACCGTTGAGCCTTTTTCAAAATTTGGCTTAGGTCCTGTATGTTCACACGATCTTGGCTCATCAATAGAAGGAGTTCCTCTCCCTCACCGTATGGCACAAAAACAGAGGTGGTATTCTGATCAATCACCCGAAAATGATCAGCTGCCGTATGATAGCTGTTTACCAGCATCAAAGGAACATCCTTCCCGTAATTCGCCTGGTAAGCCTTACGATAGGTGGATTCCGCACGTTTAACCATCAGTAATTCGGTCATATTCTTTTGGAATTTTTGAATAAAATAGTGGAGCTTAGACTCCAATCTCGCATAATATCGCTTGAAATATTGTGCCATGGCCTGCTGGGATAACAAATGTCCACCATGAGCCAATGAGTTGTGTTTCAAATCTACTAGTAACTTCCTGGTCTCCCATTTTCCGATTTGAACTTCTTCCATAAGATCAAGCTTTTCCTCTACATGGTCAATCAGATAAACCGTCCCTTTCTCCCTTTCTCCATGACGATTACACCGACCCGCTGCCTGTGCGATGGAATCAAGACCCGCAAGTGAACGAACCACGTACTCAAAGCTGATATCTACGCCTGCTTCTATGAGGGGGGTACTGATACAAATAACTCGCTGTTTAGTCTCTAAATATTTCTTGATTTCTTCCATGACCTTTTTTCTATGAGCTGCACACATGTTGGTGCTTAAATGGTAAATGGGTACATCCTTCATCTCAGATTGAAGGAGTTGGTATAACCTTTTTACCACCGATTTTGTATTGAGGATGACGAGCATACTGTTCCCCTCACCCATTCTCTCTTTTATAAAATCAGAAAGTTCATGAGTGTTAAAGGTCCCTTTCGTGGCTTTATCCATGATTTCCACTCGTTGAAATGCATCAATCACGCGGTCTAGGTTTTGAACAATTTCCCCATCGATTTCTAGCTTGTGACGAACAAAATCTAAAGCAGGTTGCGTTGCGGTACACAAGAGGATACTGGTATGTGCATATTTTTTGAGAAAATTTACAGCTTCATTGAATAGTGAAACGCAAGAAACAGGAACCTTTTGCACTTCATCAAAAACAATCACCGTTTCACTTAGGTTATGGAGACGACGGCTGCTTCGGCTACCTTTGGCATAAAACACATTCAAAAATTGAACCATGGTCGTCAAAATAATCGGAGTATCCCAATTATCACTAGCCAGCTTCCATTTTTGGTTTAAGGTCGGCCTACCTTCTTCGTGTTCATCACTCTTGTTGGCTTCTTCCACAACATTGGAATGATGTTCAAGGATGTGTTCATCATCCTTCAATAAGTTTCGGATTTCTTCTGCGTTTTGTTCAATAATCGTGGTGTAAGGCACCACGTAAATGATCCGTTTTTTGTTATATTGTTTGGCGTGTTCCAGGGCATAACGTAAACTAGCTAGCGTCTTTCCTCCGCCTGTTGGAATGGATAGGGTATAGATACCGGATGGCTTTTTTGCAAATTCCTCACACAGATAGGACATTTCTGATCGTAAAAGGTTGATGGTAAGATTAGCATGAGGATTTTCTTGAAGTAAGTTTATTTTTTCAAGGAGTTTTGTGGTGTAGTTTTTAAATAATTCCTTATGATTCAGTTCGGGTTCCACAAGAATACCCTCTTCAAATCTTCGGGTATTGGTTCGATCCGCATCGATGAGTACACTGAAAATAAATTTGGCTAAAAACATCAATGGTTTTTCAGGATTGTCGGAAGGTTCTTTCGCCAAGAATTGTTGGATTTCATTAGCGGCTTCGTTAACGTATGCTTCAAAATCACTTTCGTTCATTACCGTTTGAAAAAAATGTTGTGTCAACTCCTCAAACGATTCAAGTTCTTTAGCTTGTTTGTCTCGCACTCGGTATACATACGGAGATTCAAAATCAGGGGTTAAAAAGTCTTGGAGATAGGCATGGTGCGAGATGATCGCATTTCCTACCACTTCTGCTACAACCCTCTTATATCGATCGGTTGACCCTGTATGAAAGCGGCTATACAGCAATCGTCCACCTACGGTAGAGTGGTCTACGCTTCCTCTCTTCGGAGGTGAATCAGGGGTGTTTAAGACCTCAATAATGTAAGTTTGAAACTCCTTAGTAAGTTTTCCTAAGTCATGCAGCAACCCGCTTAGACCCGCCACATGTTTGATCCCCATCTTTTCTCCGTAGGATTCTGCCAATTCTTTTGATTGGAGCAAATGTTCTTTGACCGTTTGAGTTTTTTGGTCCGATTCCCGTATATGAGCAATAAACTGTATCGATCCGTCCATAGGCAACCCTCCTAACAGACTTTTAAATCCACACTCTCACGTAGAGTGCAACCATAAATAACCGACAACTAAATTCAAGATATTGATTTAAACCCACGCATCCACAAGGAGTGCGACGACGTTGCCGTTAGCATCTTTTGTTGTGGTTACGGTAATTTAAATCCACGCACCCACAAGGAGTGCGACCTAGGGTTAAAACCAATAGGATGATCCACCAAATTATTTAAATCCACGCACCCACAAGGAGTGCGACCTAGTGGGTAGTCTGATTCTGCTTACCCTGACAGATTTAAATCCACGCACCCACAAGGAGTGCGACATGTAGCAACACTTTCTAACCAAATTGGTGTTTTATCATTTAAATCCACGCACCCACAAGGAGTGCGACCCGTCATGCGCCTGAGCTGCACTTATCTCATCCTATTTAAATCCACGCACCCACAAGGAGTGCGACGTGGGCTTGTTTGTTGACCGATGTTTCGAAAATGATTTAAATCCACGCACCCACAAGGAGTGCGACGATTGAAAAGAATACCTTTCTGCACGTGCCAACTATTTAAATCCACGCACCCACAAGGAGTGCGACAGCGGCACTACTCATACCAGCGATATCAAAGATTCACTTACCCAAAAGTGCGAATCTTTATAATTAGGTCTTTCTTCACCTTTCATTTTATCCTCTTTTCTCGCCAATCACAACAAATATAAGAAGTGCGAATCCCCTAGCAAGTGAATGTGTACTAGAGGTTCGCACTCTTCTATTTTAAATCTTAAATTTTTTAATCATTATTTAGGCGCACATAATAAGGACAGTCGTTGACTGTCCCTCTTTAATGAACTAGCATGTGCATTAAGAAAACTGTTCCCAACCCAATTACCAACGATATACCCATCATACAAAAATACCATTTCTGTTGATTAATGAAAAATAATACTTGCGCAATAAGATAAGTAACTCCCCATAAAAAAACTAGAATTGCAACAATCCCTAGAATCATTTCAACAAACATCATAGTTCACCTCCTTTCTTTAGTAACAAAAAAGGGCACACTTAATCCATAATATGGAAAAAGTGCGCCCGGGTTCTCCGTTACGCATTTTGTATTTAGTTGTTTTTATTTTAACATAAAGGGGTACCGCCGACAAACTGCGTTTTGCTGGTACTACCCCATGCCCATCAAGCTAAGATGTACGTTTCTGAATAAAAACATCATGCTGTCTAGTATTCTCGTAATCTTAGTGAGCCTCTAAGCTTTTATACCTAAAAATAAATATCAAAGACTGTTTTTTTCTCATAGCGGTGAGACTTTCGTCCGTTCCTTTCTAATAGCTGAAACAGACGAAGCAGAACTTTAGATATTTCTTCGGTGTCTTTTTCTATGGCAAGACGGCAAAGAGGCATATAGTCCTTGATCATATAAAAGGCTTTGTATTCACTTAAATCTTTTTTCTTGCACCATAGGAAATGACGCATACGAAACATGGTAGAGGAACAGAGTAGGATCCCAATGAGTTGACCATACAAATGGCATTCCAACCGTTCAACCTTCATAACTTTGCACCGTTGGATTTGAAAAAACGATTTCTACGTCTTAAACAGAATCTCAACCTGCCATCGTAGGGAATACAGATCATGCAAGTCGGTTCCGGGTATCCATTCAGCTGGAATATTGGTGATATAAAAATTCATGGCACTCAGCTTCTTGCTTCGTTCTGAGTAGGTGATCCCCTTTTTCTTCTCTCGAACTACCTGATCTTTGTCTCTTTTCCTCATTTGGATTTCCGTGAGACGGTACACCACCAAACGTGCAGGTAGTTTCTGATGCATCCCAATGTAGACATCCGAAATCTCCTTGGTTTCGCCTGGTTGGAGTTCTTCCATAACTGATTCCATTGAAAGTTGGAGATATTCCGACTGCTTTTTTACGTTTCCATTGCAGAATGTCTCAGGGTGTTCATTCTTTTGGTACACTCTTGTATTCAGTTTTAAGCGTGAGACATAGTAAGCCTGTTGTTTATGGATCGTATGTAGATCTTCTAAATCAAAATACCCTAAATCACGAATGAACAAGTCCTTCGATTGAATCGATGTTAAACACTCGGTTCCATACATCTTGTCATTTTCTTTCCCATGACCTGTGTATAAATGGATGAATCGTCCGCTATGAAGATCATATTCAAGTTGTATTTTAATACCTGCAGTATGGCTGCATCCACCTGAACCTTGATAGGACGAGGCAAAAAGGTCTGGGAGTTGAAACGTTGTTGAGTCCAGAATTCGGATACGAGGGAAGTAGCTTGCATATTCACTCGATAGCGATCTAGTCGAGTGGAATTTTTGCTGTAATAATGAAGATAAAACACCTTGAAGAAATTCCACCGCCGATGGGTTGAACCGCTGATTCAATCCCTCTGGGCTCATCAAAATTCCTGTTGTTGCCTCTAAGGTACTGCAAAGTTGGTTGAGAGATGTGGTAGCCACTTGTTGGCTCAACCATACGCACAGAGTGAATAAGTCTTGTGCACGATATTTGCTCGTTCGTGTGATAAAGCCCTTTTCTTTCGCTAGTTGGGTAAGAGCATGGGGAGACAGCCGTTTAGATAGTTCTTATGAAAATAAATGAAGATCATCTGTAGTAGCAAGATTCATGTTGAAACGCTATCCTTTCGTAAATGGGTCTACCGAAAGAATAGCGTTTTTTCGTTTTGGGGTGGTAATATTTTCTTAGCTTGATGGGCATGCGGCGCTACCCCTTTAAGGGAATAAATATTTAAAAATTGAATAAATATTAGTTTGGAAAGGGGGGGATATATTGAAACATTTGTTAAATCCTTTGATTCATGATTACATTCAAACAGAAAAAGAATTAGAGGATAACTTACTGAACCATTACACCAAAAAGTATAATTATGATGAGTTAATAAAAAGAGCCTTGCTGGGTACAGACGAAAGAGGTAAAAAGCATCCGCATAAGTATAGAATAGACAATAGTGTTTATCCTCGGATAAGGCAATATTTGCTTCTACTTGAGAATAAATTTAACACCTGTTCAACATTTGATGAAGTAATGAAACTGGTTTACGAAGTAAAAAAGAGCCCTCTTGGAAGTGGATTTGGATCTGTTTCAATATACGATACTGCTTTATGCCTTGCTGTTAATAAAAAGGAATATCCTAAAGTTATTTATTTGCATGCTGGAGCATATGAGGGTGCTGAAAATTTATTTGGTAAGAGAGAATTAAAACAAATGGTTTCGTACTTTCAAGAGGACAAAGAATTTCCTTATTTATCATTGGACCAATTGCCTAAGCCTTTTAAACAGCTTCAACCTCACCATATAGAAAACTTTTTCTGTATTTACAGATCAGAATTAAAAGAAATCAATGTAAAATTGTTAAATATGCAATCATAGTTTACTTTAAGGGGTAGCGCTGACAAATTGCGTTTGTTGGCGCTACTCCAAAATGAAAATGACAGCTTATTGTTTTATATTACTCTCCAAAATCTCTCTAATAGCTTCATCTACAGATTCTCTGATACTTTCATCATCATGATTTTGATACTTTTTTATGATTTCAAGATATTTGGTATCATGGGTGAACCCGAAAATATCAATGCATCTGCTCAAGCATTTATCTGAGATTCTCTCTAGATTGTTTTCTAATTTGCTCAAATCTATTAAATGTATATCTTGATAAATTGCTCCTTTAGCTAATGTTTCAAGAATCTCACACTTAATTTCCAAGCTTTTCTCCTCAACGAAAATATCAATAAGTAAATGTACTATCTCTTCAAATCCTTCTATGTTTTTGTTGTAAGATTCAAAAACATCGGATAGAAAACTTAGTACTTCAATCTTTTGAATCTCATCTCCTCCTATCAACGAACTCTTTAACTCCTTAAAATCCATATATATCAACCTCTGATTTATTCTTAATTAAATGGTATATGAGTATCATTTACTATTGATTCATCATACGTTGGACTATTTGGCTTCATCACGTTCTCAGGGTGGAAGTTACCACTAGAATCCATATAGTAGGTTTTACCTTTCCCCTCCCATCGAACTTCAACCCTATAAATCCAACCATTGGCGGAATTACTTCCTACTGGTGCAGTAGGATCTTCGCTGTGGGCTCGTACATTCCATACATTTCCGTGTTCATCAGTCCATCTATATTTGACACCTTCTTTTGCTCCACCCGAAATTTCTCTCCAAGTAAACTCCGTTGCATTTTCTGGAATCTTTGAACGGAAATCATCTAAATTTTTAACATTTTTGAAGTCACCAACAAGATTACCCGTCCCCTATGTTGTTAAGCTGATTCCTCTTATGAAAAAAGTGGCACCGTCATTCTTCCAGTTACCACCATTATATGCCTTTACCGACTTGCTTTTCTATTGTTTTTGCTTCGGGCAAAACGAACGCTGTCTTCTTTTTCATCATACCGTAAATGATGTTGACCAAACGCCTCATTACACATACCAACGCATGTCCCTTCGTCTTTCCTTCTGTGATCTTCCGCTGATAATATTCGTGAAAGAACGGGTTCCTCGGCTTGCGGCTGCCTTTCGCTACTTGCACTTGTTGAACGGCAAGGTTATAAAACAGACCGTGGAGGATACGGTTTCCCTGCTTGCTCTTCATCGTCTTGCCTTTCCCTGCCCAACTGAATAATACCGGTGCGACTCCTGCAAATCTCGCTAATTTATCAGGGCTTAGGAAACGATTGATGTCACCGATTTCTGCGATTAAGTACGCCGCGGTAACAAGGTCAATGCCCGGCATCGTCTCCAGCTTGTAATCAAACTGACCAAGTATCGACTTTATCTCATCATGAATATTCTTCATCTCTTCCTGCTTGAACCGCAGGTCCCGCACAAAGCTTTGAATCAGAAAATCACGGTAATGCTGATAGTTTCGGGTTGTGTCGCCATCCCGTTTCACCAAGGCCAAGATTTCCTCCGCTTTCTTCGTCGAGCATGTGTTGTGACTTGCCTTCCGCAACACTTTTGCCAGTTCCTCTACCGTCATTTCATCGAGCAATTGAGGCGAAGGAAACGTGTGCCAAAAGACAAGGGCACATTTGCCGTCAATATCGCTGAAAAACTTCTTGTAGCTTGGGTAGTGGTGACTGAGTTGAGCATGAAGTTGATTTTTCAACGAGATTTGCGATTTAATCAAGCCTGTTCTTCGTGATACAAGCTGACCAATTGTCCAATAGACATCTTGAACATTGGCATCCGGTAGAATGTCCAGCTTGTTCAACAGGATTTTCGCCAAACATTCCACATCCCAGCTATCGTTTTTCTGCGTGGTCGGGTAGCTTTTGCGTTCGGCAAAGGATAGTGCTGTATTGACCTCTTTTACCTTTTGATTCTCTTCAAGCAAGTAAACTGCAAGAGACCGACCATATCCGCCGACATCTTCAAGACCAAAGAGTGGCGTTACTCCTCTCTTAGCATAGCTCTTTACTTGCTGAAGAAAGTCCGGAAACGCATTCGGAATGTTGTTGAATTGAAATTCTCCGAGCTTTTCATTCCAGCAGTTGATAATGACAGCGGTATGGGTATGCTTATGCAAATCCACGCCGACATAGATATGCTTTTCCTTGTAATGACGCATCGAATCCCTCCATATCAATTGAAATTAAAAGAATGTCGGCAACCTCAGCTCGATCGTTAGTCATAAGACCCGCATTGGGACGCCAGCCAGTCCATTCTTTTCGGTTCAATTGACATATAGAATTGTCCGCTTATTTTTTAAGCAGACCGAAACACTTTTTTCAAATGATAGCTTGATGTTGCCCAGCCGCTTCAATATTGCCGTATGAATATTTCCCTCGATATGTGGTTTCATGATCAAAAATCCTCTTGATCTGCACTTTGGTGAAGCTTCTGCCTTGGTCGGTCGTATAGCCTTCCTTGTTCAACTGATCCGCATATTGAGCTAATATCCAATGCGGGTTCTGTTCCTTCAGTTCAAACAAACGTATAACAATCTCGGCTTTGCGATCATCGACCATCAGCAGTTTGTTGCCCTTGATGACTTTGTATCCGAAGGGGATTCCTCCACCTGCGTAACCGCCTTGCTCTGCCTTTTTACTTCTTCCTCTGCCAAGCTTTAAGGCAATCTCAAGACGTTGGTACTGATCCAGCAGTTCCAGCATTCCGTTTACCAAGAAGTCGTTCGGGTCATACGCATAGATGCTGTAATTCGGCTGCTCTATCGCCTTCACATTGACTTGGTGCCGCTTTAATTCCCGCTGAATCAAGACTTTCGCCATATCTGACCGCCAAAGCCTCGATGTGTTTAAGACAATAATGCCTTGAGCATTCAAGTGGCTGATGTCAGCAAGCATGTTCTGCAAGCCTTCTCGTTCAACGGTCAAGCCTTCTTCATCAACTTTTGCCCCGCTGATACCTCGATCTTCGTAAATTCGGAGCAGTGCCAATTTGTTTTCTCGACAGTATCGTTTGATCTCATCAACCTGATATTGCAGACTGTAACCATCTTTGACTTGTCCTTGAGTTGAAACCCGGACATAACCAACGACATTTTGCATGGTTTCCTCCCCCCCTCGGTTACAGCATTTGAAGTTGCTGTAACCCTTGCTATTCAGCATGTCACCTGCTTCTGTGAGATTGTATGAGATTGGCCGCTTGCTGACAAGAGATTCCAAATTATTTGCATGAGGTCCGTTTTCGTTCCCAAATAACTTGCATGAGCTACTGAATTTGAAAAATGCCCTATGTGCATGAGGTGTCTGTATTCGTAATCAAACAACTTGCTGTATTCAAATACGATCTGTTTGTTAATCTGCTGATTGAAGATGCATTTTTAGCGCATGAGCTTCGATTTTAGGACGTTCTAATGTTCAGGGAATAGGAGAATATAGGTAAAAGAAAAACCTTGACTGAGTGACGAACACTCAATCAAGGTAATTAACCAATGCTTTTGTACGGTCTCGTAAAACCTAAAGGATCTCCTCGTAAATTCTAAAACCGATCTTTCTGCAGAACTACGTTTTCATTCCAAAGGACTTAGCCCTTGAATTTTTCAATTTCATATGGTTGGAGTACCATCATTGATTTAGTCACACCTTCATCATCTACAAATTCAATTTCATATGCCTCATTCGGAATTGAATGAACTGAGACTATGACTCCAATGTCACCCTTTTTGAGTCCTTCATTCGGGTAATCATTCAATAGCACTACGGTTTCAAGTTCACTAAATCTCATTTGTTCACCTACTTAACATAGATAGTTGTCATTTCTGGTGCATCTGAACCTGGTTTAATAATCCAACCAGTTCTAACTGTTGTGGTGTTGCCATTTGGACCAGTTATCTGCATATCTACAGTATACCTTTGTCCATATTGATCAGATTTGCCTAAAACAGCTTCGCTTTGAGGCAACTTCTCTTGAATTTGTTTCATTAAATCATCAGCATTTGATTTGTTGTATCCAAGAGCACTATCAAATACTTTTGCTTTGTTGCCTCCTACTGGATGTTCTGGATTTAGTGCGTACTCTGTAAGTTTTCTTGGGTCAATCTTGGCACTTTCAAGATTAGGTAAGGCATTATCAACTTTACCCATGCCCTCTACCCCCTCTACCTCCTCTACAATTTTCCCTGTCGCACCAACTCTAGCTGTACCTCCTAGTCCATATAATGCATTTTTCGCAGTATACAATATTGCCTGTACTTTTGATACATCAGAAGAATTAGGGTCCTCAATAATATTCAACGCTAGTGAAGGAGTTAGGTCATTCCAACTATCCACTGCAGAAATCATTTTTTCCCTGTCTCCCGCAGGATCATAATAGTATAACCTTTTATCAAGTTGGTCTTGTGCCCAGGCTGCTTGTCCCTCCGTTCCATTTTCAACCAAGTCATTCAGATATTCAATTTGTTTATCATCCCTAACTAGGTGATGACCACCTCTATCGGATTCCTGATAATCATCATTTTGTTCAAAAGCTGATAATACTTTTTTGGGAGTTGGGCTATAAGTGGCATATCCAATTTTTATAGATGTAGATTGACTCCTAGAGTTATGTGATGTTTGGGATAAAATCAATTGATCTCCGTGAATGTTGGAGACGACCTTTTTTGACTGTACTGAAGTTTGACTTTTTTGTGCTTGCTTGCTGCTTGGTTGATTGACGGATATGACAGTTGGCGATTTTATAGACGATGAATGCGATGATGATGAATTAGATTTTGATGATGATGGTGAATTAGATCTTGATGATGATGATGAATTAGATCTTGATGATGATGTCGAATTAGATCTATTAGCTGTACTTGGAGATGAACTTGCAGCATGTGGTGTTTCAACAGTGGCACCTTTTAACTGAGCTTTGGCCCATTCGGCATTTCCGCCACCGCCTTTGACCAGGTTCGTTAAATATGTGTACTCATTTTTCGAGATTACTCCCATCTCTCAAACTACCTCCATGTAATTGATTATTCTTCTTTGAATATTTCTTTACGTAAAACTAATTATGGAAATGTCGGTGATTTTCTGTTTCCGGGTGCAGAATAAATTGGCGTTGTCAATGTTATCACTATTCACCTAATATCCAGGAATTTCTAA
>DATFAS010000124.1:0-10472 GCA_035254305.1 Bacillota bacterium | reverse complement strand
ATACCTATCCCTTAGGAGTGGAATACTATGTATTTTTGCATTTGTTGCAAGAAGAACCATTCGGATCAAGTTTTAGCAGAGAAAATTTTTATCTCAGGGTATGTACTCATCAATGATACGAAGATTCCACTAGGGATTTGCAAGCAAGAAAGTCATAACCTAACTATAAATACAAAACCAAATATTAAGCCCGCCTCAAGACGTTTCAATGTCCAATAGGTTCTTTATATCCAGGTTATAATTCTATAACTTGGTTTTTTTATTTAGTCTTGTTACCCCATCCTCATTTCCAAGATCAGTTTAAAAATATAGTCACCTCACTAAGCAATAGACAGTACTTATAAGAAACCCAAAGGTCCTTATTTGATCATCCTTACACCAATTTCGTAAAATAAGAGACTGGCAGATCCTTATGCTGTTCAATCCCACTCATTTTACAGAGAAACAGTACTGACAAGAGACTCAGAGTTCCTTATTTGCCCATCCTTGCACCAATTTCAGAAAATAAGAGACTGGGAGATCCTTATACTGTTCAATCCCACTCATTTTCAGAGAGTTCAATAAAAAAGAAGCCAGCCCATTAGACTAGCTTCATCTTTCCTACTATTCTTCCATCAGGTTTTCGCCTGGGTTTCCTAATTGTTTACGGAGATATGCTTCGATAAAGCTATCTAAATCTCCATCCATCACCGCTTGGATGTTTCCAGTTTCTTCGGCTGTACGGTGGTCCTTCACCATGCTGTAAGGATGAAATACATAAGAACGAATTTGACTTCCCCAGCCAATCTCCTTTTGTTCTCCACGGATTTTAGCGAGTTCCGCTTCTTGTTCTTCGAGCTTCTTCTCATACAGACGGCCTTTAAGAACCTTCATTGCTTTTTCACGATTCTTTATCTGAGATCTCTCGGATTGGCAGGTAACCACAACTCCTGTGGGAATATGTGTAATCCGTACGGCGGAATCTGTCGTATTGATATGCTGTCCTCCGGCACCACTGGCGCGATACGTATCGATCTTCAAATCCTCTGTACGGATGTCCACCTCTACGTCATCTTCTATCTCCGGCACCACACTACAGGATACGAAGGAGGTGTGTCGGCGACCTGATGCATCAAAAGGAGAGATCCGAACGAGTCGGTGAACACCTTTTTCTGCCTTCAGGTAACCATAAGCATTATGCCCCTTGATGAGCAGCGTCACACTCTTCACACCTGCTTCATCCCCTGGTAGATAGTCTAAGGTTTCCACCTTATAGCCATGACCCTCTGCCCAGCGAGTATACATACGAAGCAGCATCTGTGCCCAATCCTGCGATTCCGTTCCCCCCGCTCCCGGGTGAAGCTCTAGAATCGCATTATTCCTATCGTGTGGATCACTCAACAATAACTGTAGCTCAAACTCATCAAGTGAACGACGGAGTCCCTTAATCCCCTCCACAAGCTCTGGGAGAAGAGACTCTTCATCTTCTTCCACCATCAGCTCGAACATCACCTGTAGATCCTCTCGCTGATTATCAAGACCCGTAACGTTGGTCACAACATCCTTCAATGCATTGACCTCGTTAATTACCTTCTGGGCAACTTCATTATCATCCCAGAAGGAGGGGGCCGACATGCGATCTTCTAATTCTGCAATACGTCGTATTTTGATATCGAGGTCAAAGTGACCCCCTAAAATCAGCTAATTTCTTAAGGCTAGCAGATAACTCTTGTCTAATTTCTGAAAGCTCCACCTTTATCACTCTCCATGGCAGTTCTTATATTTTTTGCCGCTTCCGCATGGACAAGGATCATTACGGCCTACCTTATTTTCATCTCGACGTGCTGGCTCGGACTCTGCATTCGGATTGACCGCTTCACCCTTCGCAACCTCTTGGCGTTCAAGGCTATTCCCAGAGACTTCTGCTTTCATGATATAGGTAGCCACTTCTTCTTCAATCGCTGCAATCATATCGTTGAACATTTCAAATCCCTCGAATTGATATTCACGCAGCGGATCGGTTTGTCCGTATGCACGTAGATGAATCCCTTGACGAAGTTGATCCATAGCATCAATATGTTCGAGCCATTTGCTATCTACCGCACGAAGGACAACGACCTTTTCGAATTCACGCATTTGTTCAGGTCCGATATACGCCTCACGTTCAGCATAGAGCTGCTCAATCAATTCATGAATCTTCTCCGTGATTTCTTCGGATTCTTGGTTTTTCAAATCCTTAAGTACGAGTCGTTCTTTAGGAAGGAAAGAAGCCTCGAATAGCTCGAGTAAGCCTTCAAGATTCCATTCCTCAGGAACCTCTTCAGGAGGACAGTACATCGCAATCAAACGATCTGCATGTGAGATAATCATTTGCACGACAATATCATGTAGATCCTCACTCACTAATACTTCTTGGCGCTGCTTATAAATCACGGTACGCTGCTGATTCATTACATCGTCATATTGAAGAACAACCTTACGAACATCGAAGTTATTTCCTTCTACACGCTTCTGAGCCGATTCAATCGCACGCGCGACCATCTTACTCTCAATTGGCTGATCCTCTTCCATCCCTAAACGATCCATCATATTCATGATATTCTCTGAACCGAAACGACGCATTAACTCATCCTGTAGGGAAAGATAAAATTGCGAAGATCCTGGGTCCCCTTGACGCCCTGCACGTCCACGCAGCTGGTTATCAATCCGGCGGCTTTCGTGACGTTCTGTACCTATAATATGCAGACCACCAATCTCCGGAACACCCTCACCAAGCTTAATATCTGTACCACGACCTGCCATGTTTGTAGCAATCGTTACCGCGCCCAACTTACCAGCCTCAGATATAATATCCGCTTCCTTCGCATGGTGCTTCGCATTCAATACGGTATGTCGTACTCCTTTTTTCTTCAGAAGATCAGATAATAGCTCTGATTTCTCAATCGAAGTGGTACCAACCAGAATCGGTTGACCCTGCTTATGACGTTCCACGATTTCATTAATCACTGCACCATATTTACCCGCCTCAGACTTATAGATGACATCTGGTATATCAATCCGCTGAATCGGACGATTCGTTGGAATCACGACAACATCCATACCATAGATCTTTTTGAATTCTTCTTCCTCTGTCTTTGCTGTACCTGTCATTCCTGCTAGCTTCTTATACATACGGAAGTAATTCTGTAGTGTGATGGTGGCCAAGGTCATACTCTCATTCTGAACCTTCAGACCTTCTTTGGCTTCAATAGCTTGATGCAGACCATCACTATAACGACGTCCCTGCATCAGACGACCGGTGAATTCGTCAACGATAATAATCTCACCATCATGCGCCACATAATCTACGTCACGCTTCATGATGAACTCAGCACGCAAAGCATTCTGAATATGATGGTTCAAAAGCATATGCTGAATATCATAGAGGTTATCAATCCCAAATGATTTCTCTACCTTAGCAACCCCTTCATCGGTTAGGTTAATTGCCTTCGTTTTGATATCGATGATAAAATGATCTTCTTCCTTCAATAACCTTACGAAACGAGCAGCTACATAGTATAAGTCTGTAGACTTCTGTGCTTGTCCGGAGATAATTAACGGAGTTCTCGCTTCATCGATCAAGTTAGAGTCAACCTCATCCACAATGGCAAAATGCAAAGGCCGTTGAACCATATGTTCTTTATAAAGAACCATGTTGTCTCTTAAATAGTCAAAACCAAATTCATTATTCGTACCATACGTAATATCACAGCTGTATGCTTCACGCTTAGCATCTGGGGTCATCCCTGTTGCATTCAAGCCAACACTAAGACCTAGGAAGCGGTGTAATTGACCCATTTCCTCACAGTCACGTGCCGCTAGGTATTCGTTAACCGTGATCACATGAACACCATTACCAGCTAGTGCGTTAAGATACACGGGGGCTGTCGAAACAAGTGTCTTTCCTTCCCCCGTCCTCATCTCCGCGATACGACCTTCGTGTAAGACCATACCACCAATTAACTGCACATCATAATGACGCATGCCAAGCACACGCTTAGATGCTTCTCTAACAACGGCATATGCTTCATAAAGTATATCGTCAAGGGTTTCTCCATCAGCTAAACGCTGTTTGAATTCAACCGTTTTGGCTTGTAATTGTTCATCCGTTAATTTTTCTATTTCAGGCTCCAATTGATTGATTTTCTCAACACGTTTAAAAAGCTTCTTGATGTCTCTTTCATCTGTGGAACCAAAGATCTTTTTCATCATTCCAAGCATAGGGAGAGATCTCCTTCCGATTTCAAAAACTTATCCTCAAATTATAATAATACCCCAATCGTATCAACAAGACAAGGCAAGTAAATGAGACAATATTTAAGTATAAACGAATAAATGAAAAAAGCCCAAAACCCCAAAAGGGATCTTGGACCTTCTACCTTACACTATTCTATTCAAAATCAGGTTCGATTAATCCATAGCGACCATCACGGCGTCTATAAACAACACTTACTTGATCAGTATCTGCATTGGAAAATACGAAGAAGCTATGGCCTAGCATGTCCATCTGTAATGCAGCTTCTTCTGCATCCATAGGCTTAAGCGTAAAGCGCTTATTACGTACAATCTCAATATTCATGTCTTCATCATCTGCTACCGCAACTCCAGGAACAGTCTCAGCAAATAAAGTCTTTAAGCTGCCTTCCTGACGGAATTTACGGTTCACCTTAGTCTTATGCTTACGAATCTGGCGTTCAAGCTTCTCAACGACGATATCTGTCGCGGCATACATATCACTATGTGTATCTTCTGCACGAAGGATCACGCCTGGTACTGGGATCGTCACCTCAATTGTATGTTCATCCTTCAAAACACGAAGAGTAACATGGGCTTCTGTATTCACCGAGATGTCATCAAAATACTTCTCAAGGCGCCCTACCTTCTTCTCTACGTATTCTCTCAAGGCTGGTGTTACTTCAACGTTTTCTCCACGAATGCTATATCTCATTGTGCAACTCCTCCTTTCGTATATATACTTCTTCTCTAATGGTACATCAAAATCCTTCCACAAATAGCAGAAAATTAATCAGTCCGAATGAAATATTTGTGAACAAGGTGAAACTTGGCTGACACCCAATTACACCTGTGCATAGACAGAATTCAAATACGAAAAGAGGAATTAGAAAATGAAACTAAAAAGACCCTGGGATCTCCCAAGGTCTTAATATCTTATAATTTCTTTACGTTAGCTGCTTGAGGTCCGCGAGCACCGTCAACGATATCGAATTCAACGGATTGTCCTTCTTCAAGAGACTTAAAGCCTTCTGACTGGATTGCAGAGAAGTGTACGAATACGTCATCTCCACCATCTCTTTCGATAAAACCGAAACCTTTTTCTGCATTAAACCATTTAACTTTACCTTGCATTAATGTAAACAGTCCTTTCAAAAGTAAACTAGTGAGCTCTATCTCACTTGTCCCTTATTGTACCACGTATTCTCCATGCTGTCAATTATTGCTAGTCTGTCTTATATTTCCTCTCTAACCATAACACCACTTGTGAGAAAACAAGTGTCAAAAGAAGATACAAAACAGCTATCGATAGATAGGGAGGAAAACGGACAAACGTACTCTTAGCTGTTGTAAAACCAGCGTAGGCCAGTTCGTTCACGGCGATTACTGCAAGCAAAGATGAATCCTTAAGCAAAGCGATAAATTCATTCCCTAGCGGTGGAAGAATACGCTTAAATGCTTGTGGCAGAATAACATGATACATCGCTTGATTGTGATTCATTCCAAGAGACCTAGCAGCCTCCATCTGACCTTTATCAATCGACTGAATACCTGACCGAAAAATCTCTGCGATATAAGCTCCAGCGTTTAGTGAAAGAGCCACAAATCCTGAAAAGATTGCCGGTGGGATCTCTCGACCCAGCGCTTCAAAAATGGTTGGAATAACGGCAAAGTGAATCAATAAAATCTGTACAAATAGTGGAGTTCCACGGAACATGTCCACATATAGACTTGCAGGGATGCGAATTACCCATTTGCTTGACATTTTCCCCAAGCTCATAAATAGCCCAATTAACAAGCCAAAGGCTACCCCAGTTGAAGTTAATAAAATCGTATTAAAGAATCCTCGGAAGAACAACTCACGGTACTCCCAAATCACGGACCAATCCCAGGCCATACAAACCCTCCCATACTTCACGTTCATCATAGTTGCGTTTCGTTTCTGTTCGCGCTTCACCCTCTATTGCTCAATGAGGATGAAATAAACAGATTTAGAGTGCACGAAATTCGTGCACTCTGGTTCTATATTCCAGCTTATTTTTTACCAAAATATTGATCATAAATAGCTTTATATTTTCCATTGTCCTTGATCTTCTTCAATCCAGCATTTACCTTATCAAGAATTTCTTTGTTCCCCTTCTTCACCATAATTCCGTATTGCTCAGGCTTGAATTGAGGATCCTCAATCACTTTAAAGCCCTTATCACCAATCTTCTTCATATATTCCATCACAACAGCGTTATCGGCAACAACAGCCTCTACACGACCGTTAATCAAATCATCAATTGCAGCTGGAGTATCGTCATATCCCTTAAGTCCTTCATAGGTTTTACCGAATTTCTCTTGGACAGCTGTTTCCCCAGTTGTTGCACTCTGTACGCCGATTTTCTTACCCTTCAAGTCATCGAATTTCGTTACGGTTGAATCCTTCCCAACCAAAATCAATTGTTTCGCATCAAAGTAAGGATCAGAGAAATCATAGTTCTTCTTACGATCATCATTGATTGTAATCGCAGAGATCCCCATATCTACCTTTCCTTTATCAATACCATCAAACAATGGATCCCAACCAGTATGCTGTAGGTTTACCTTAAATCCGCCTGCATCAGCCACAGCATTCAAAATTTCCACGTCAAAACCTTCTATTTTACTTCCCACTTGCTTCTCAAATGGAGGATAAGCTGCATCCGTACCCACCTGATATGTCTTCCCATCTGCTGTTGGCTTTGCTGCTGCATCAGACTTCGCAGGTTCTGCAGGCTTATCGGCTGGCTTCGCTGCACCGCCACCACCACAAGCTGCAAGTGCTGTCACACTAAGAGCCATCACACTAGTCATGAACATCTTCTTTAATTTCATTGTTTATTGCCCCCTTGAAGTTATTATTTATTTATAAAGAGCTATCAAATAGGTCGAGTATACTCTCTTTTCTACAACACGAGTAATTATACGATACCTCGCATAATTATTTCAATAGATTTTTGATAGCTGTCCACTGCCAAAGGTTGGTGTAAATATTACCCTATAATATAAAGAATAGCTAAGCATAAGCTGATTGTAAATACTATTTCATTAAATTAGAAAATATTGAAGGTTCCTAGTAGTTGTTTTTCTGAGAATATAGCTTTGCTACGATCTGGAGTAAAGAAAACTTGGCTGGCGCCAAGCCTTTAGGCGCAGGGGGCAGCCTAATTGCCCTTATGCGGGGACGGAATTCAAATTATTTTTAAATTCCTATACGCCAAGAAAAACTTACTGACTTAACCTCGTTCACTGTAAAAATGTATACGAATCTCCTTCCCCTCTGTACTAAAAGGTAGGCCTTAAATGAGAGAAACAGAAAATGAAAGGTAAAAAATACTTGATTCATTGATCTACTAGTTTTTGATACAATAGAACTATCATATTTAATTCGAAAAGGTGAATGAAATTGGAAATGAACCCTTCTCTCTCGAATATTAAATCTACCACCCCAGCAACCGTGAATAATAACGCAAAGCTAAAGACACAGGCTGATCAAATGATTATCGATACACAGAGATCCTTTGCACGTATTCTAAGTCAGTTGATGGAAGATAGGGAACCGAGTGATTCCTCCTTTTCTCCCATTCAGACTGATGTCCTGAATATCCCTAATTTAGCACCACGGGATGTGATATACTCACCCATCTCTACTAAACCTAGCCAATATCCGACTACTCGAGTTTATCCAACCCAAGCCTCAGCTCAAACAAGTGGGCTTACTAGTACTAGCCAATTAAATCAAGCAGCACGCCTAAACGAGATTTTGAAAGGAAAGCTTGAAGGAACAGGGGAATTATTCGTCTCTGCAGGTCAAAGATTCGGGGTTAATCCAGCATTATTAGCATCGATCTCCATGCACGAAACAGGTAATGGTTCATCTAGGGCAGCTCATGAACGGAATAATATCTCAGGCACGATGACATCTTCTGGTTTGAAGAACTACTCGACAGTAGAAGAAAGCATTATGGATATGGCCCGAAATATACGAAAGAATTATCTGGATGAGGGATTAACTTCGATCCAGCAGATCGGAAATAAATATGCACCTATAGGTGCCGAGAACGACCCTACTTCCTTAAACCAATATTGGGTGAGTCAAGTAACGAAAAATTTCAAAAGCTTTACGACATAAAAAGAGATTGCCGATTTGTTAGAAATCGGCAATCTCTTTTTATCCGAGTACCTTTTTAATTGCTTCAAGAACACGATCAGCCTGGAATGGTTTAACAATAAAATCTCTTGCACCAGCTTGAATAGCTTCGATAACCATCGATTGCTGACCCATAGCAGAGCACATCACAATCTTCGCCCCTCCATCAAGCTTCTTTATTTCCTTCAGGGCTGTAATCCCGTCCATTTCGGGCATCGTAATATCCATTGTGACTAGGTCAGGTGACAGCTCCTTATACTTCTCTACCGCTTGAACCCCATCACTTGCTTCTCCAACAACATTAAACCCATTCTTCGTCAAAATCTCCTTAATCATCATTCTCATGAAGGCTGCGTCATCAACCACAAGTATGTTTGCCAAAAAAATTCCCCTCCAAAATTTATAGTACAATGGTTTCTAATATATGATAAGTTTGCCCACAGAATGAACAGGTCCGGTTGGATAGCAGATCCTATTCTTGTCCATTACGCTTCTTCGACTCAATTAAACGCAGGGCTTTCAATAAATCTACTTCTCTTAGAAAAGATTTAATCAGTTCTGTTGTTTCAGTGGCACTCTCTTTAATAATATATTTCTTTCCAGTTGTCAAAGCTATGATCGTATCAGGAGTCTCCTCAATGGCCTCGATTAACAGTGGATTAACATAGAATTCCATACCGTTAAGCCGGGTTACTCTAATCATACGGTTTCTCCTTCTATAAGAAATCTAGAACTCTTAGACATACTATTCTACAAGAAATACATCAATTCCTTCAAAAAAAATTAGAATAACGAAAATTATAATGATCTGCAAAATGATGTAGAACCCTCTAAACTAAAAATGATTGCCGATAATGTTTGGCAATCATCTATGGCAGATCTACTTTTTTCGATCGAAGAAGATGCCGGATGTCTGTTTTAAATAGGGAGAATACTTCTTCTTCACTTCTTTATTTTTCTGAATCTGATTAAGAGATTGCTGAGTTTGGTCAAGACGCGTTCTCAGATGATCACCAATCTGCTGATCCAATTGAAACGTATCCCATAGCAGTTTAGTTTCTTCTTCTCCGTATTGATAGCTCGGATCATAGGAACGAAGAGTATCCACCCGGTCCATAATCAACTTACGTTGGGATAACAGCTTCTCAAATTCCTCAAACTGATCATCTTGGAGGAGTTGATTGAGCTCTATGGTCATGTGATGAATCGTTTGGATTAATTGATCCATGATTCTCATCCCCTAAATTTAGGTTCTTACTGATTTCATTGCCGTGCTCCATGTCTCTGCGAATTCCACGGCGTAGCCTTCCACTTCCTCCAATAAGGATACCGACTTATTGATATTAGCTTCGATTAAACGGGTTTTCATATACTCATACAATGGTAACAGTGATTCAGAAACTTCATATTCCTTCTTGAGAGTCACAATCAACTCACTAATAATATCCTGGGCCCGTAGATTATTCCGGTGAGCTTCCTCAAATTGTTGTTTATCTAAAGCCATTTTGGATAGCCGTACAAACTTAACGATCCCCTCATATAACATTAATGTTAATTCTTCTGGTTTGGAAGTCGTAACGGCTTGTCTTTGATAAGCTTGATAAGGATTTGTTTTCGACATATTCATTTCTCCCCACCCTTGCTTGAAGTCCTGATGATTTATTTGTAATCAATGCTCATTTTTTTAGTGAGAATAACGGATGGATTAGATTCGATGATCAACCAGCAGCCCCAAAAATTTCTGCATATCGGAAAAATACTCAAGAATTTTCTTAGAAGGAATTTCGCGAATCACCTCGTTAGTTTGGGAATTGACCATTTGAACGTAATACTCTCCTGTTTTATCATACACTTGAAATTTCGCATACACTTGGGATTGCTGCGCTAATTGGTTTAGATTATCAACGGCTTCTTTCAACTGCTTTTTAGATAGTTCCCCCTTTGGTTCTATGGCCTTCTGATCCTTCTCTTGGTTGTAATTCTGCTGTTTTGTTTGATCGGAAGATGGTTGATTCTGAATAGGGGGGATGTTAGAGATTTTGGGTAT
>DATFAS010000123.1:0-9392 GCA_035254305.1 Bacillota bacterium | reverse complement strand
TATAATGGACATAGGGAGTTATCCTCCAATCTCTTGAGTTTGCTTGTCACTTACTCTATTCGAGATTTGGGGAGGTACTCCTTTTTCTATGTTTAAAAACCCTTGAGCTATCTAGACCCAGATTTATGAAATTGATTCAATTAGTAAAAAATATGTTATTAACAACAGGAGAAATAGATCAACAATGAAAATTAAAACGAAGATGTCAATCGGACTAGTTATTTTAATTCTAATCATGATAGGATCACTCATCATTTCGTATTCGTCTGGTAAGACAATACAAAATTCATATGAAAAACGATAAATAACGATGAAAATATTCGATTTTTTATTAAGGCAATTCAATTTCGTTTGGCAGGTGTTTCTAATGATGAAAGAGGGTTTCTTTTAACAGGGGATGACCAGTTTCCCAAGGAAATGAAAGATAAAGAAGAAGAGGTAAGTAAATATATAGCAGCTTTAAAACAGCTAGAACTTACTGCTGATGATAAAAAAGTGTTAGATGAAATAGAAAGTAAGTACAATATCTTCTTAAAAACGTCAAATGAAGTCATTACCTCCTACCAGCAAGGAAACAGAGAGAATGCGAGCCAGCTCCATTTTACCGTTGAAAGAACGGTTCGTAAATCACTTGATCCATTAATCGACCAGTTTTTAACCCAGAAGGTAAACCGAATGGAGAACAATTTAGCAGACCTTCATAAAAGTATAAATCAAAATCACCTGATCCTTGTGTCTATCGGTCTATTATTTATTCTTTTAAGCTCAATTACAGGGTATATATTATTGCGCTCCATTGTTCAACCCCTTCGTTTGGTGGATCGACAATTAAAAGAAATTGCCGAAGGCGAAGGCGATTTAACATCTGAGATTTGTCTAACCACAAATGATGAGATCGGTCAATTAGCCAAATCATTTAACAAAATGACTAGTAATCTGCGGAGCATAATGATCCAAGTAATGAATCACACAGAATTAGTGGCTGCTTCTGCAGCGCAATTACATGCTAGTGCAGAGCAATCAAGGAGAGCAAGTGAGAAAATTACAACAGCTATCCAAGAGGTAGCTATCGGATCTAAAAAACAGGTAGTAAGTGCATCAGATGCTAATCAGGTTGTAACGGAAATATCTTACGGTATGGACCAAACGGCTCAATCGATTCAAGCTGTTGCAGATTTTTCTGGAAATGCGAATGAAAAGGCTAGGATGGGAAGACAGTTGGTTATACAAACTATGGAACAAATGGGTAGAGTGGAAGATACAGTACGTTTAATTGGAGAAGTAGTTTTAAGTGTTGGTAATAAAACGAAGGAAATTGACCAGATTGTTGGTTTAATTTCGCATATTGCTAGTCAAACCAATCTATTAGCTCTTAATGCGACGATTGAAGCAGCTAGAGCTGGAGAGTATGGCAGAGGATTTTCGGTAGTGGCAGATGAGGTTCGTCAATTAGCTGAGCAATCGAGTAAAGCCACTGAGCAAATTCGTCAATTAACAGGAGATATTCAATTAGAATCAGAAAAGGCAGTTACTTCAATGTATCAAGGTACTGAAGTAGTAAACCAGGGGATTAATATGGTAAAACAAACTGAAGATGCATTCCATAGTATTGTGCGAATGATTCATGATATTTCAAGTCAATCGCAGGAGGTTTCAGCTATTGTAGAAGAAGTAAATGCTGGTTCACAAAGTATGATTGATGTGGTAAACGAGATTGCGAATATTTCTAAACAGTCGTCTAGTAATACACAACATGTGGCAGAAAATGCAGAGGAGCAGTCCGTCACTATGGGGAAAATTACAGCATCCGCCTCCACGCTTTCCAAGTTGGCAGAACAACTCCAAGAGGTTATTGGAAAATTTAAAGTGTAATTTTGTTAGTGAAACCTTTTATAATTGCTAAACTTGAGAAAAAGATATATTGGTGATTTGTTCATTTCTCCAATTTACATAATCTTTACCTAAGAAAAAAGTGAATTTAACATTCAAGATTTATAGTTATACTAGGTTTTCAGAGATACACGAGGAGGGGTTCCCCATGAACAAACGCTTACGGAAATTTGTTTTAACTTCTAGTTGTGCCTTTTCCATGCTTGCATCTTCAACCTTGACTCCAGCCCATGCAGCGAAAGACGCAACAAGTACAACCACACCTATTAAACACGTTGTTGTAATATTCCAGGAGAACGTTTCCTTTGACCATTATTTCGGTACTTATCCGAATGCACAAAACCTTCCGGGAGAACCCCAATTTAAAGCCTTGCCTAATACTCCTACTGTAAATGGGTTGACTCAGGAGTTACTTACACATAACCACAATGCAGCAAATCCTAAGCGTCTAGCTCCATCACAAGCAATGACGGATGATATGGATCATGAGTATAAAGACGAGCAGCTTGCTTTTGATAATGGAAAAATGGATAAGTTTGTGGAACATACCGCTGGTGGGAATGACAAAACACTAGTGATGAATTATTATGACGGAAATACCGTTACAGGACTCTGGAATTATGCTCAGCACTTTGCAATGAGCGATAATTCATTTAATACTGTATTTGGGCCATCCACCCCAGGAGCTCTGAATCTTATTTCCGGGCAAACACATGGAGCCATTGGGTACAAAGATGGTAAAGCCGTTGGGGATATAGAAGACAATATTGTAAACGGAACAGTTATTGGTGATCCAGATCCATATTTTGATAAGGCATCGAATCCCAAAAGAGCTCAGGTAGCCTTATCAGGAAAAAACATCGGGGATATATTGAACGAAAAAAATATCACATGGGGCTGGTTCCAAGGTGGATTCCACGATACGACAGCGAAACACCAGAACATTACGGGTAAAGCTCAAACGGATTATAACCCGCACCATGAGCCTTTCCAGTATTATAAATCAACTTCAAACCCTAACCATCTTCCACCATCTTCTGCAGAAATGATCGGAAAGACGGATCAGGCCAACCATCAGTATGATTTACAGGATTTTTGGATGGCAGCGGATGCGGGTCACTTGCCTGCAGTTAGCTACCTGAAGGCAGCCAATTATCAGGACGGACATGCGGGGTATTCTGATCCATTGGATGAACAGCATTTTGTTGTAGATACAATCAATCATCTGCAGAAGCTTCCTGAGTGGAAGGATACAGCCGTAATTATTGCTTATGATGATTCGGATGGTTGGTATGATCATGTTGCTTCACCTATAGTGAATCATTCTAACGATACTCAGAATGACAGTGTACCAGCCCTTGGCAAACCAGATCTTGGTGACTATAACGATCGAGCAGGTTTTGGCCCGCGTCTTCCTTTAATGGTGATATCCCCTTATGCAAAGGCTAATTTTGTAGATCATACGATAACTGATCAATCATCTATTTTACTCTTTATAGAAGATAACTGGAATCTAGGCCGTTTGGGGGACCATTCCTTTGATGAAAAGGCTGGTTCCATTACGAATATGTTTGACTTTGCAAGGGGCCCTGTAAATAAGAGATTATTCCTCGATCCGATAACTGGTCAAATTTCAGAAAATTATAATGTACAGGTGAAGGTTGATGGATATGATGTTGAATTTGATCAATCGCCCGTAATTGTTAATGGTACAACCATGGTGCCTATGCGAAAAATGTTTGAATTACTTGGTGCAACTGTTCAATGGGATGGAAAAACAGGAACAGTGACAGCAATCAAAGGGGATAAAAAAATAAGCTTAAAAGTTGATTCTAACCTAGCTACAGTGAACGGGAAAGAGGTATCATTACCACAAGCTGCAATGCTAGATAGTGGAAATGTATTAGTTCCTGTACGTTTTGTAAGTGAAGTAATGGCTGGGAAAGTGGATTGGGATTCGAATCAAAGGATGGTTGTAATTTCGAAAAAATAAGCAAAAAAGCATCGGTGCTTTTTCGTATTATGAGGTGAGTCAGATGAAATATCTGGCTGACCTTTTTCTTTTTAAATGGTAGTAGTATGACGGTAGCCGGGTAGAATGAGGTGCTTTTTGGGATTAAATCCCGTAATAAAAACTGTTCACACCTTACTTGTTGAAGCATGTTTGAGCAGGTTGAGACTAAGATCTCGAATCACAAGGAAAGCTATGGAACTACAAGGGGAAAATGGGCCACCGGTAGGAACAAGAGAGGAGCAAAAGGCGAACCTAATTATTGGAATTGATGTATCAAAGGGAGAGAGTCAGGGACAAGCATTTCTAGATAAAAACAGACCTTACGGAACTAGTTTTCGCTTTTCACATGACAAGAAAGGACTAGAATTTTTGCTTGAAGGTTAGAAAGCTAGAAAAAGAGAGTGGGCCTCGACCATCCTTTGTTCTAGAAGCCACAGGACACTATCATCTTCCACTTATTTAGTTAGCAGAAGCTTTTGACTATGTCTTAATTATTCTTAATCCTTTAACTGCACAACGTGCAAAGAGAACCCATCTTAGAAAAGTGAAGACTGATGCAGACGATGCTTGGCATTTAGGTGACCTTACTATAAGGAGGAGTTTGAGCCTTATAAGCAAAGAGGGACCCAAATGTTAAGTTTACGCCATTTGACTCGTCAACATGAAGCTTAACAGGGATGAACGTGCAAGTAAAATTGCAGTTTCAAGCCGTGTTAGATTAGGTTTTCCCACAATACGTAGGTGTTTTTTGTGATCTGTATGCTAATTCTTCTTTACGTGTACTTCAAAGATACCCCTCTCCTCAACAGGTGGTGGAAGCTGATGTCAACGATATCATGGCGATTATTCAAAAGTGTACGCAACGCTCGCGAGTAACTAAATGGTGTGAGGAGAAAGCAAAAAAAAATCATGACTGCAGCTCAAGCATCTCCAAATTGGGGATGGCCATAGAGTCATGTAACGAGTCTTCAAATGCTTATTTCGTTATTGTTACAATACCAAGAGCATCTATCTACCCTTGAAAATAAGAAATTGGTGGCACTTGCTGGGATAGACCCAAGCGTTTTTTCATCTGGAAAGTTTGTAGCCACATCGAATCGAATTACTAAACGAGGGTCCAAAAGACTTCGAAGGGCTTTGTATTTAGCCGTTCAATATGGGATAAGGAAATCTACAAACAAGCAGGTAAGGCACTAATTATGATTTAAAACGCTCAGAAGGTAAACCATATAATATAACCATGATTGCGTGTGTAAACAAGTTATTACGCTGGATATTCGCCATCTCACACAATAGAGTACCGTTTAAATCAGACATTTGCCTAAATTAAATAAATACCAAATTAACCATCATACTCCAAAAAAACATGTTATGGAAGGTTGTTTAATATAACACAGCTAATTTTTTAAATTAACTTGAATTCCATTTACGCACAGGTGCAACTAGGCTGCCGTCTGCTTCGAGGACTTGGTGCCAGCCTAGTTTTACATTGATCGATAAAAAGACTTAGAATCCACCAAACAAATCTTTGGGGTAACTAATATAGGGCCTCCTTTTTCCATTTTGTCCTCTGCAGAAATTCAATTTTCTTGCAATATTTGTAGGTTCGTTGGATGATAGGCCCTACTGCAATTGAGTAGACTATTGTAAACAGAGTCATATGCCCACCTAAAATGGAACCAAGTAGTGCCACTAAAATGGCTAAATAGATATAAACTTTCCCTAGGTTAATTCGGGTAATCTTGGAGATCATCTGTGTAAACCCATCGATGGGGCCCGCACCCCATTTAGCCGAGATGTACATTCCACTTCCTAAACCGACAGTGATGATTCCACATACAAGATAAAAATAGTCCATATAAAGACTTGTTGAAGTGGGGATTATTGTCGTTTTCACTAGTAAATCAATACATCTGCCATACAATAATAACATTAACCATGTACCGAATTTCGGTGGCTTTTTTGTATAGAGGATTGTACATAGTAGACAAATCCCACCGATTATTTGGACACAGCTACCAAACGATAGACTAACCTGTTTAGAGACACCATAGAAAAATACATCCCAAGGATCTAAACCGATATTTTGTGCTCTAAGAATAAAATTCACACCAATTGCGGATGACCATAGGCCGGTAAAGAATAATAGCATACGTATTCCATGCTTTTTCATTTGCCTTTTGCTCCTCGCGATTTTAGAATTTGTTTCTTTATGATCACTATACATCGTCAGTATAGGGAAATCTGTTAACCCTGTTTTAACTTTGTGTATGTATTTTTGAACCGCTTTCTGTTCTTATATTTTTCAAGTAAAATTACTGGCTATTTCTCTAGATTATTAGTTTTTAAATAGATATAAAGTCACCGGAACGCAATGAGGAAGTATTAGTTGGTGATAACCAACCTTTGTGATGAAATTACTGTGAATATTGTAAGGGATTTAGGAGAATATCGAGTTTGTTACTCTGTACTTGGTGATGCGGGAGCTACCTATACGAAGGACCAGGTAAAACAAGCACTCTTATACTTGTCAGGATCTATTGTCAATATGCATATGAATAAGCCCTCCCCTCTAGGTTCACTACAGAAGGTATGACCAGAGTAAAAAAAAGGTAGGTTCAAAATGTTATCGATTGTACAAAAAACTATTAAGACTGGCTAAGATCCAAAAGAGGAGGGTTTAAATTAGAATGTTTATGAGACTTGGTCTAGTGGTAGGTTAGATTTGGAAGAAAAAAGGACCCCCTTGAGCACAAAATGTTTTAGGGGATCCTTTTTTCATTTTGATGCAGTTTTCAAAACTCTTTACGTAGCAGACACATAAAAATTTATTTCTGTAAGTGATATGGAACGGTTGTGATAACAACATCTTTGTTAAATAGGAACCATGCCCTTAAAAGTAACGCACTTTGATTGTGGAGCAAATGATGCCACCACTTTCGAGGAATAAATTGCGGTAAAACAATCTGAATGTGATCGGGCGTTCCTTCCCTGTGTTCTACTGTGCTGAGAAACCTAGATATAGGCCCTAAAATCGATCGATACTGACTTCTTAGAGTTACTAGGCGGCAAGGGTTTCCCCATTCTTTCCACTTTTGTTCCATCTTACTGATCGACTCATCGTCATATCCGACATAGATTGCAATTACGTCGGTACCAAGGCTCTTTGCAAAAGAAAGTGTATTATTCACAACTCGATGGACGCCTGATACCAATACAATCGTTGTAATATGATGTTGCTGGGGCTGAACTTCCTTAAGATCAATACGGAGTTCTTTGGCAACCTCATCATAATGACCACGAACAACTAAAGAAATGAAAATGAGGATAGGCAGAATGATTAAAACAATCCAAGCCCCGTCTATAAACTTTGTTACAGCAAAGATAATAGCAACTAAAGCAGTAATCACTGCACCAATGAGATTAATTGTATATTTTAGCTGCCAATGTGGCCCTTTTAGTCGTTTCCAACGAAGAATGAGGCCAACCTGGGCAACTGTGAAGGACAAAAATACGCCAATGGCATATAGTGGGATTAAAGCATTGGTTTGGGCATGGAACACAGCAATAAGAATGGCGGCCAGTCCAGCTAACAAGAAAATTCCATTGGAATACCCAAGGCGATCTCCCCGATTCGTTAGTGAACGTGGTAAGTATCCATCCGCCGCTACAATCGCAGCTAATTGTGGAAAGCCAGTAAATGTTGAATTTGCAGCTAAAATGAGAACGATGAATGTAGACCAGATAATGATCTGGTAGACCAAACCATGCCCAAAGTATCCTTCTACTAACTGGGATAACATGGTATTACTTGGATTGACAGAAATCCCTTTTACATAGAGGTGGTAAGAGAAACCTAATAGAGTAACACCAGTAATAAGACCAAGGGTAATGTATGTTTTGATGGCGCTCTTTTGTTGTGGTTCTCGAAAAATGGGTACAGCATTGGAAATGGTCTCAATCCCGGTTAAAGCTGAACAAGCAGAACTAAATGCTTTTAATACGAGTAAAGTCGTTAACCCTTGTGGAACAGTCCCAAAAGGTGGAGTGGTTGCTTGAACAAATCCGTGACGAAACTCATCCACAAAACCAGTAAGTATAACAAAAATCATGCAAACCATAAAAGCGAATGTAGGCCAAGCAAAAATAACAGCAGATTCCGCGACACCCCGTAAGTTCATGATCACCAGAAACATGACACAAAGTATGGCTACTAATGTCTCATACGGTGCAAGTGCTGGATAAGCCGATGCAATCGCATCAACAGCAGCAGAAACTGATACCGCTACCGTTAGAACATAGTCAACGAGTAGTGAACTCGATGCAACCAATGAAGGAAAAGGATTTTTAAAATTATCTTTCGCAATCGCATAAGCTCCTCCACCGCTTGGATAGGCGATAACTCCCATAATATAGGAAGTGATCAGAATCGTAAGAAGGATGATGGTTGAAGCGGTTAAGGGAATGATGATCCATTTCGCAGGATTCCCTAAATTCATGAGCTCCGTTATCCCAGATTCCGGACCATAGGCGACAGAGGAGTAAAGGTCTGCTGATAAAATGGGCAAGGCCATAAGCCAAAATAGTTTAGTATGTTGGGCTTGAAGCTCCTTTAATCGCATGGGACGACCAATTAAAATCCTCTTGACACTACTGAAATTAAAAATGGAGTACCAGACTCCAAGAACAGCTAGTACAACTAGCGATATTTCTAACCATTTTAATGGATGAAGCACTGTTATCACCTTGTCTTTTTGTTGATTTGTTTTGAACAATACTAGTCTTTGATAATTGAAATCCATTTACTCCAGGTATAACCAAGAGAAAAAGCCCTAGAAGGTTAATCTTCTAGGGCTTTTTAGCATGACAAATAAGCCATGCATATTGCACTGATAAGTATCTTCCCCCTCAACACGCTTACGAGGTTAGCTGACGGATTCGGACGTAAGAGTCGCCCTACCTGTGATTTCACAGGATTCACCCCATTGAGGATTTCATCAAACCCTCCAGTTGGTTCCCCCGATTCCAAGTGGAATTCAGCGATCAATATTTAATTATGATTGAAATATTACTCTCCTTAAATTTTAAAGTAAAACCTCATAAAATTTGAAATAATACCATTTTAAGTAGTTTAACAATAAAAAAACGTTTACATTGGATAAATGCGTTCTCTGATCCCCTCAATCATGGAATTAACCCCTAATTCTACTTCCCTATATGAAACACGGGAAATAAAAGAGTGATAAAGGGCCATGTTTGAAGTGACCCCCAAAAGTTAGACACGGTTATTTCATTAGGCAACTAGTTGGGCATGAGTCCGGTATTGAACCGGGCTCATGCCTTTTAATCTTACCTTAATTCGTTTGTGATTATAAATGAAGTCAACCTGTTTTTAAGTATCTTCGAATAGTATGGGGTTGGACAAGCTCGGATCATTTAAAAAACTTTTGGATGCGGAGAATTTTGAGTATTTGGGTTCATCTATTGA
>DATFAS010000122.1:0-9045 GCA_035254305.1 Bacillota bacterium | reverse complement strand
TTTTTGTGCCGACAAAAGATGTACTCCATAGAAGGATAGCGATTGTAACCGCACTAAAATATAAACTACCTTTTCTAACATGACTGGATGGAAGAACTTCTTTCGATTCATCAACAGCTGTATTCACTTTCAACCTCCTGTTCTCGACTATTTATGATAAAGTTTTGCGCTTTTCCCTGTCAAGTATGACTCGTATACAACTAGAGCCGCCGTGAAATTAGGATCTATGCTTCCATCCAACCAGTATACACCATATCCCCATAAAGAAATGTAAATAATAGATCCATGTGCCCATTCCTCCCAGCCCTAAATATTGAAGGATCCCAGAGCTAATCGCCAAAATGGAATAAAACAAATACTTCAAACCGTTCCACTTCTTGATTCCTCTTTTGAAGGGATTACTTAACTCTTTGGGCACATGCGTTTTCATCACCCAAAATAGCATTCCCACTAGAAGGATCCCAAAACTCATATGTCCATATAAAATGATCCTGTGATAGGGAATATGCGGAATGAGTAAAGCCAGTCCTACCATTGATGTAAGGACCATGAATCGAAAGGTAAATTTCGTTATTGTCAAGATAGATCACCTTTTCTTCCTATTTATAAAAAAAGGAGTGAGCATATCACTATGCCACTCCTTTCTCCTTATTCCTACACTTTTCTAGACATGGATTTCGCTTGAGTGAACAGAAGCAGGTAATCGTATCCACCAGCTTTGGAGTCTGTACCAGACATATTAAAGCCTCCAAATGGATGAACACCCACTAATGCCCCTGTACACTTTCTATTAATATAGAGGTTGCCACAATGCATAGTTTCTAATGCATATTCAATACGGCTCTCATCTTTAGAGAAGAAGGCTCCTGTCAATCCAAACTCGGTATCATTGTATAAATCAATAGCCTCCTGCCAATCTTTAGCCTTGGCAATCGCTAGCACTGGACCAAAGATCTCTTCCTGCATGATACGGGCTTTATTGTCAACATCTGCAAATACGGTAGGTTGGATATAGAATCCATTTCCTTCTGCTTTCTCCCCACCAACGAGAAGACGGCCTTCTTGTTTACCAATGGCGATATAGTCAAGAATCTTATCATAGGAGTTTTTGTCCACAACAGGACCTGCTGCGAAGTTCTGTTCTGGAAGACCCACTTGTATTTTGCCCGCTATTTCTGCCACTTTTTCCACCACTTCTTCGTACACAGACTCAACAACATAGGCACGAGATCCTGCAGAACATTTCTGACCTTGGAACCCGAAGGCTGAAGCAACGATGGCTTGTGCTGCAGCTTGAAGATCCGCTGTTTCATCAACCACAATCCCGTCTTTTCCTCCCATTTCTGCAATAACTCGCTTAATCCAAATTTGACCAGGTTGTGTTTGCGCAGCTAAGCGATTGATACGAAGGCCTACTTCTTTAGATCCTGTGAAGCTAATAAATCTTGTTTTAGGATGAGTGGTTAAATAATCTCCTACCTCTGCTCCGCTTCCAGGAATGTAGTTGATGACACCAGCTGGTAAGCCTACCTCTTCCATTAACTCCACGAATTTATAAGCGATAACAGGTGTGGTGGATGCAGGTTTTAACAGCACCGTATTACCAGAAACCACAGCAGCTGACGCCATTCCTACGCAGATCGCTAATGGGAAGTTCCAAGGAGGGATCACTACCCCAACACCCAATGGAATATAGGCTAATTTATTATCTTCTCCTTCTACCTTCGTAAGCGGCATCGTTTCATTGATCCCTGCTAATCGAATGGCTTCACGCGCATAGAAATCCATGAAATCAATGGCTTCTGCTGTATCAGCATCTGCTTCTGCCCAGTTTTTCCCTGCTTCATAAACCATCATGGCAGAGAATTCATGTTTACGTTCACGCATAAGGGCTGCTGCTTTAAACAAGAACTCTGCCCGTTCTACCGCAGGCACCTTTTTCCAAGTTTCGAAGGTAGCAAGAGCTGCTTGCATAGCTTTCTCCGCTAATTCTTGATTTGCCTTACTTACTAGACCAATGGTTTCATCCACATTTCCTGGGTTGATCGAAGTGATCTTCGCTTCGGTTTCAATTTTCTCTGAACCGATATGGAGTGGATAGGTGCGACCAAGCTCTGCCTTGACTTTAGCAAGGGCCGCTTGCATAGCAAGCTTATTTTCTTCTAGAGTAAAGTTGGTAAATGGCTCATTCTTAAAAGCTGTTATCGTTTTTAATGTGTTCATTGTATTTCTCCCCTTATCGAATTATTTAAACATATTTTTAAGAACAAACCAGACATTAGCTGGCCGTTCGGCTAAACGTCTCATGAAATAACCAAACCAATCAATGCCATATGGAACGTAGACACGAACTCGGTAGCCCTCTTGTGCGAGCTCCTTCTGCATCTCATCACAAATGCCATACAGCATTTGGAATTCAAATTGATCTTTTGCTATATTTTCCTTCTTCACGAATTCCTTCGTAAATTGAATAATCGCTGGATCGTGACTGGCAACAGCTGTATAGTTCCCATTCTTAAGATGCAAAGCAATGATCTTCTTGTAATTCTCATCTACATCTTTCTTCTCAGGAAAAGCTACTTCAGCTGATTCTTTATAGGCTCCCTTCACCAAGCGAAGGTTGGCTTTTAATTCATTCAAATCCTTAATATCCTGCTCTGTTCGATAAAGGTAAGCTTGAATGACAATTCCTACGTTATCGTATTGCTGACGAAGTTCACGATAAATGTCTAACGAGATCTGACAGTGTGCATAATCCTCCATATCAATGCGGACGAAATTTCCATATTGCTTAGCCCGATCAAGAATTCGCTTCATATTTCTCATACATAATTCTTTGCTTATATCAAGACCAAGTGATGTCATTTTCAACGACATATTGGAGGTGACACCCGATTGATGGATCGCATCTAACGTTCTAATACAGCCTTCTGCTGATTCATTGGCTTCTTCTTCTGTAAAGACAAATTCCCCTAAGTGATCTAACGTAGCCACTCTTCCATCTGCATTCAATTGACGTACAGCATCGGTCGCCTGTTTAATACTTTCGCCGGCTACGAAACGACCAGCGCCAAAACGTAATCCGTACTTCTTCGCTAATTTATTTGCTGAACGACTTTTGCCAAGTGATTGAAACATATTTCTCATTAATGTTTCCATTAGACAACCACTCTCCCGTTATACATTTGCTGTCGAATTTCAAACTTCTTATATACACATCATACTACCATTGTTTTATTTTGTACATATATTTTTACACTTTTGTTCATTACTTGTAAAAGTGACAAAAAAGGTCACTTGTGTTTTTGAACACAAGTGATTTAACAGTTTAATGAGCACCTAAGTATGCTTTTATTATATTATCGTTTGAACGTAAAGATTCCGCAGAATCCTCAAGCGTGATTTCCCCTGTCTCTAGTACATAACCTCGGTGTGCAAGCTTTAAGGCCGCCTTGGCATTCTGTTCAACTAAGAGAATGGTTGTACCATTCTGTGCATTAATTTGTTTAATGATTTTCATAATCTCAATTACGATAATGGGGGCCAGTCCCATAGACGGTTCATCTAGCATGAGAAGCTTAGGCTCAGCCATTAATGCCCTGCCAATCGCAAGCATCTGCTGCTCCCCACCACTTAGTGTCCCTGCCATTTGCTTGCGTCGTTCGGCTAGACGCGGAAATAATTCAAACATCATAGCTATGTTTTTAGCCATTTTAGTCTTATCCGATTTCTTGATGAACGCACCTAATTCTAGATTTTCCGTGACTGTTAAGGCACCGAAGATCCGACGGCCCTCGGGTACGTGATTTAAGCCCATCTCAACGATTGTGTGGGCATCCTTTTTGGTAATTTCCTGACCCAAGAATTGAATCGACCCCTCAGTTGGGCGTACCAAGCCTGAGATCGTCTTCAGAATCGTACTTTTCCCCGCACCATTCGCACCTAATAGGGCAACGATTTCGCCCTGGCGAATCGTTAAATCAATTCCTTTGATCGCTTGGATTTTTCCATAGGATGTCTTTATACCATTTATTTCAAGGATGTTCATCATATTACAAGATCCTCCTCTTCTTTTCCGAGGTAAGCCTCAATCACAAGAGGATTATTTAGCACTTCACTAGGCGTTCCTTCTGCCAACTTTTGACCATAATTGAGGACTAGGATTTTTTCAGATACCTGATTAATTAACCCCATATCATGTTCAATTAAAACCACTGGGATGGAATACGTCTCTCTAATTCTATGAATTAAATCGATTAAATCCTGCTTTTCATTGAACGTAAATCCTGCAGCAGGCTCATCAAGGAATAGAATCTTCGGTTGAATAGCTAGTGCACGTGCAATCTCTAAATATCGTTGGGCACCATAGGGTAGATTCTTAGCTCTTCGGTGTGTGTACGGTTCAATTCCAACAAACCGAATACAATCCATGGCTACATTATGGATCCATTCTTCTTCCTTTTTCTGTGCGGGTGTCTGCAGGAGTGCACCGATGATTCCCTGTTTGGTACGCGTATGCATGCCAGCCATCACATTTTCTAGCACAGTCAAATTGGGAAAAACACGAAGATTTTGGAATGTTCGCGCCATACCTAAACCTGTTATCTGGCTTGGCTTTCTACCGATAATATTGGTTCCATTGAAAATAATCTCGCCTCGAGTAGGCTGATAAAACCCTGAGAGCATATTGAATAAGGATGTTTTTCCCGCACCATTAGGGCCTATGACACTCATCACAATATTTTCAGGAATTTCAAAGCTCAACTCATTCACTGCAACTAATCCTCCAAATTGAAGATGCAGCTTTCTCACTTCAATGATCGCCATTTTACGATTCACCTCCCTATTCTTCAACTTCTTTATCTGGCACTATGCCTTGTGGGCGGAAGATCATTAAGAAAATGAGAGCAATCCCAAATATAAGGAAACGATACTGATCAAAGTTAATGCCCATATGCATGACTTTATCCAAATCCCGGAGTAACTCTGGAATGATGATGACTAATACAGCACCGATCACGACACCAGAAATCCTACCCACACCACCCAAGATAACGGCAAGGAGAATCATGACTGATTGCATGAAATTAAAGCTTTCTGGGGCAATCGCAGTCATTTTAATAGCAAAAACGGAACCAGCAAGTCCTCCAAACATAGCTCCAATGGCATATGCAGCTAGCTTCGATCGCGTCCGGTTAATCCCCATGGCTTCCGCTGCATCTTCATCCTCACGAATATAGGCCCAAGATCGACCCATTCTAGATTGAGTTAAGCGCTTAGAAGCAATCATGGTAATAATCGCTAAGAGGAGGATCAACCAATAGCAATAGCTCAGGTTGTTAATCATGATTCCATTCACCATCTGCGGCTTAGGGAATGGGCTTAATATCCCATAAATCCCAGATGCGCCCCCAGTGAAGCTGAAATTTTTGGCGGAAATCCGGACAATTTCCCCAAATCCTAATGTCACAATGGCTAGATAGTCACTGCGTAAGCGAAGCGTCGGCGCACCCACAATAACCCCAACAATTAAAGCAAGAAGGCCACCTAATAGCATCGTAATCCAGAAGTTCATATGGAATTGTGTCATGAGGATACCGGTCGTATAAGCACCTACAGCAAAGAAGGCTGAATAACCAAGATCAAGTAAACCAGCATAACCAACGACGATATTTAAACCAAGCCCAAGAACAACATAAAAGACAGCTAAAAATCCAACATCTAACCAATATGGACCTGAGAAAAACGGTAAAAGCATGGCGATTATGAGAAACCCAACATATAGGAGTTTTCGATTGATCCCTGGCAGGCCTCTTGATGTTGATTGATTCAGTGTTTTTTCCACCACTTTCTCCATGTTCTCACATCCTCTCCGTCACTTTTTCACCTAAAATACCGGTCGGTTTCAATACCAATAATAGAATAAGAATAAGGAATGCAAATACATCCTTCCATTCACTACCGATTACAAGCGTGCCGAATGTTTCTAGCACTCCTAATGTAAGTCCACCAAGTACCGCACCTTGAATATTTCCGATCCCACCAATAACAGCAGCAGTAAAAGCTTTTAACCCGAAAATAAAGCCCATCATGAACGTGATATTTCCATAATAAGTAGCATTCATCATCCCAGCAGCAGCGGCAAGTGCCGACCCTACGAAAAAGGTTAAGGAGATGACTTTCTTTACGTTAATTCCGACTAAGCTACAGGCCGTTTGGTCAATAGCTATGGCACGCATGGCTTTTCCATATATCGTTTTGTGAATGAATAATTGCAGGGCGACCATAAGTAAGGCTGACAAAACAATAATACCGATTTGGGAGTAAGTAATTTTGGTACCTAGAAAGGAAAATGCAGCGGTTGGAAGAGTAACAGGCATGATATAGGGCTTCGCGCCATATGCTGCCATAACTCCGTTTTCTAAGAATAAGGACATTCCCACAGCAGTAATCAGAATGGATAATCTTGGAGCCTTAAGTAAGGGGCGGTAAGCCATTCTCTCGATTCCCATTCCTAAGAATCCTGTGACTAGCATCGCAATGAGAAAAGCAATAAGTATTCCAAGTAAACTGCTCCCGGTTCCCGTAAGCTTGGCTAGAACGGTATACCCGATAAAAGCGCCAAACATAAATAAATCACCATGAGCAAAATTAAGTAATTTAATAATCCCGTAAACCATTGAATAACCAAGAGCAATCAATGCATAGAAGGATCCAATAATAAGTGCATTAACAAGCTGCTGAACAAACATATCTGTCGTTAAGTGCAAACCCATGGGTATCGTCACTCCCTTCTTAAGAAATTGCGCGGCACTACAGGCCGCGCAATTCAGCATTTATTTCAAAGCTGCGAAGTTCCCATCCTTCACCTGTAGTACGATGAAGTTCGATTTTTTAAGTGTTCCTTCTTCGTTGAACGAAACTTGACTGGAAAGAGTTTTTAAATCTGTTTTCTTCAATGCTTCCACAATAGCCTTCTGATCGGTAGATCCTGCACGCTTAATTGCATCAGCTAACACCTTAACCCCGTCATACTCAAGAGCAGAGTAAGGGCCTGGTTCAGCATTATATTTTGCTTTATACTCATCGATAAATTTCTTGCCTTCAGGAAGGAATTCAGCCGTTGGGCTCGTTGTAATGAAAGTCCCCTCAGCGGCATCTTTACCTGCAATTTGAATTAAGGTTTTATCATTCGATCCATCACCGACACCAATGACACCGCTTACACCTTGCTGTTTAAATTGCTTGATGAAAGCTCCTCCTGCTTTATAGTAGGCAGTCCAATAGGTCGCATCAGGCTGTGCTTGTTTTAACTTAGAAATCAATGCAGAGAAATCGCTTTCATCAGGATTTACAGCATCGAAGACAACCACTTGTCCACCTGCTTTTTCTACATCCGCCTTGGTTTTCTCTGCTAAATCCTTCGCATACCCAGAATTATCATGGATGATTGCGATTTTCTTCCCGTGCACTTTATTCACCATGTAATCTGTCGCGATATCCGCTTGGTGAACAGTCGTACCATTAATCATAAAGATCTCAGGAAATTTCTGATCCGAAATCTTCTGTGAATTGGCAGCGGTTACAACCATTGGTATACCATTTTGATGATAGACACCTGTTGCTGGGATCGTTGCACCGGATGAATATCCACCCACCACTGCCGTAACTCCTTGTGATACTAATTTATTTGCAGCAGCTGTAGCTGTTTGTGGATCAGATGCATCATCTTGTGCAACAAGCTTTAATTTTTTCCCATTCACTCCTCCTGCTGCATTAATTTCATCTGCCGCTAATTCTGCAGCTTGTTTCATGTCTTCTCCCATTTTGGCTTCATTACCACTTAAAGGAAATTGTAAGCCAACTAGAATATCTCCTCCCGAATTCCCTGAACTTCCATTTGATCCACCCGTTGTATTCGTAGCTGTATTCGAATTCCCACATGCAGTTAGAGTCACCATACTTGCAAGCGCAGCGATAACGCTTACATTTCGCAATACTTTTAGCATTTTTTGTTACCCCCTTATTTTCGAACTCTTTAAGTCTTTCTTATGTTTTAAATTATACATTCACTTCCCTAAAATGTATATACTTAAACACAAATTATTATAAAGTTTAAATTTTGTATATTGTTATACAATCGGTATATTCTGAAAAAAATAGAGAAACTCAATGAATTCACCAAACTGTTTTTCTTATCGAATTGAACGTTTCCTCTGTTCGTGCTAAATTGAATATAAATAATAGAATATGGAGAATGATGATGTTCAACATTGAACAGTTTCCGATAAATCAAGAATTCATAAGAATGAACCCTAATGATCATATAAAGGAAATCGAACAAAAACTAACAAGCGGTTCCGCCGTATATCTCTTATGCAAGAATCTTGCTTACCTATTCACACCTGAAGATTTGTGGATGATCCGTAATCAGGATCAATCGATCAAAGAATTCATTTCTGATAAACCGAGCCTTATTTCATCTACCCTCTCCTATACGAGAGAAATCAAAGATTTATTTAATCAGTTTAAAGACATAATGATTAAAAATGAGCGGCCTATTGTAATCGAAGAAGGCGGTCACCCCATTGGCTATTGCCTACTATCTGATCTATTGCAATTTTCTTTTATGGAGCAATTCTATCTACGTTCCTACTTCTTTTCCCTATCTGAGACCGTGACGGATGCTGTTACAATTGTAGATAAGAACGGAACCGTGATTTGTTGGAACACACCAGCAGAGGAAATGTATAGTATTCCTAAAGATGAAATTATTGGCTGCCGAATTGGTGAGCACTTTGAACCAGAAGCTCTGATGGTTTTGAAGATTCTCGATGAGGGTCGTACATTACGAAAGGCATACCACACACCACAACCCAATAAACATGTTCTAATCAATGCCTCCCCTATTCTTAAGGATGGTAAGGAGGTCATTGGAAGTATTGCGGCGGAACAAGATATTACCCATCTGGTGAAATTAAATGAAGAGCTTTCTTCGGCCTATACCTTTAAACCTGAAGATAACCCATTGAAGGGTGACCCTTT
>DATFAS010000121.1:0-30793 GCA_035254305.1 Bacillota bacterium | reverse complement strand
TATAACATGTGATGTTATGAGGGGATTCTTTTTGAGGAGAAATGTTGTTTTCTTCCTATGTTGCCGTATAATAAAAAATATATGGATGGATTAAAAATTGGAGTGGTTTAAGCATCATGCCAAATGAATTTCGTATCTGTGACGAGTGCCGGATGACAAACGTTAAAAGCTTATTACCTAAACTGAAAAAAATCGACCCTGAAGCAAGTGTTGATCTAGGATGTCAATCCTATTGTGGAATTGGGTACAAGAAACATTTCTGCATTGTGAATGGGAAGCATATCACAGCACTTACTGAGGAAGAGTTAGTCCAGAAGGTTGAGAAGGCAGTCGAGCGAGAAAAGAAAAAACAAGCCCATTCACTCTAATTAGCTTAGAGGTAAGGGTTAAAAGGGTTATGCCGTATGGTATAGCTCTGTATTAACGTATCAGAATTTTTGGATGATTTTTAATTCGATCTACACCCAGCCCAAAGGTTTGCGCCACACAAGTATATTTTACCTGGATATATTTTTGAATCTCGTCCCCATAGTCCATTTCTTATAGGACGCCTTCTATTTCCGTTGCCTAGGAATACAATTTCTAATGGTTAAAGGTGTCGGATTAATTACCCATGGAGCAGTAAAACCTCTTCTCAAGTGTTTAGTTCTAGTAATACCACTAGGAAAAGGTCATAATAAAATTTAATGAAAGAAATTGTTGGAGGATATGAGATTATGCAGAGTAAGCCAATCATCAGGGGAAAATGGCTTGAACTTAAACTAGATCAAGAGCATGCAGGAAAAACTGTAGAAAGTATCCTTAAAGAGGATTTACAGTTATCTGGAAGAATGATTCAAAGGTTAACCAGACAAAAGGGATTGTTTTTAAATCGGAAGGCACCCTTTCTTCAGAAGAAGGGGAAGGCAGGAGATCTTCTAAGGGTTCTTATTGGGGACCGTGAAGAAGGAACGCTTATTCCAGAAAATATCCCTATAGATGTGGTATATGAAGATGATGAAGTCCTTGTTGTGAACAAACAACCCGGTGTTATGGTTCATCCCATTAAACCTGGTCAGCAAGGTACGTTGGCAAATGGTGTAGCTTATCATTGGTTACAGAAGGGAATCATAGGGAAGGTGAGGCCTGTCCATCGTTTGGATAAGGATACTTCTGGACTCATTCTCATTGCGAAAAATAGCTATATCCATCAATTACTTGATAAACAATTAAAGGATGATGAAATTCACCGTGAATATATGACTATGGTGGAGGGCCATCTTCTAGAGAAGAAAGGCACGATTCAAGAGCCCATCGGTCATGATCCCCACAATCCGGTAAAGAGAAAGGTAACAGAAAGTGGTGAACAAGCGATCACACACTATGAGGTTGTGGAGGAGTATCCACTTAGTAGTTGTTTACGAGTATGTTTAGAGACAGGAAGAACACACCAAATTCGCGTGCACTTTCATTATTTAGGGCATTCTGTTCTAGGAGATTCATTATATGGCAAGGGTGATGTAAATATGAATAGGCAGGCGTTACATGCTCATAAATTAGTTTTTTCTCACCCACTTAACCATAAGAAAATGGAATTTATCCAAGAACCCCCCGAGGATTTCAAAAAACTAATAGAAATTGAAAAAAAGCGAAGTGTGTAGTAAAGGAATCTGGGTTTATAGGAAGAATTATTACCAAGGATCTATGGAAATGGGGGTAGTCAGTTGATGTGTCCTATCCTTCTGGATGAAGAAAAGGTATTTAAAGACCCGGTTCATCGGTACATCCATGTGAAATATAAGGTGATTTGGGATCTTATTGACACGCCTGAATTTCAGCGATTACGCAGGATTAGGCAGTTAGGCACCTCGATGTTTACGTTCCATGGGGCAGAACATAGTCGTTTTAACCACTCCCTTGGTGTTTATGAAATTATGCGTCGTATTGTGGGAAAGTTTGCTTTGCTAAGTGAAGAAGAGGAGCTTCTATGCCTTTGTTCAGCCCTGCTGCATGATATTGGGCATGGGCCTTTTTCCCATACTTTTGAGAAAGTCTTCAAGACAGATCATGAGGAATGGACCCGGCGTATTATAGAAGGAGAAACAGCTATTCGTAAAATCCTTGAGAAGGTTTCTCCTGATTTTCCTCACAAAGTTTCAGAAGTCATCGGCAAAACCTACCCTAATAAAATGATTGTTAGTCTAATTTCTAGCCAAATTGATGCAGACCGCATGGATTATTTGCTCCGGGATGCCTATTATACAGGTGTTGATTATGGAAATTTCGATATGGAACGGATTCTTCGGCTTATGCGTCCAGTAGATGATCAGGTCGTTATTAAATACAGTGGAATGCATGCTGTAGAGGATTATATACTGTCTAGATATCAAATGTATTGGCAGGTCTATTTTCACCCAGTAACACGAAGTGCTGAAGTTATTTTACGGAAAATATTTCAACGCGCCAAAAAACTATATGAGGATGATTTTTCTTTTCATATATTCCCAGAACCTCTTGTTCCTTTTTTTAAGGATCATACAGTTAAGCTCAGACAATATTTGGATCTCGATGAACCGGCTGTTCTATATTATATTCATGAGTGGTGCAAAGAAAAAGATGATATTCTATCCGACTTGTGTCTTCGGTTTACGAATAGGCGTCTTTTTAAATACATTCAGTATGATCCAACGGACTATTTAATATGGTCTGATTTACAGGACCTGTTTAAAAAAGCAGGGATTGATCCTGATTACTATTTGGAGTTAGATTCTCTATCTGATCTTCCATATGATTTCTACCGACCAGGAGAAGAAGAAGAGAGACTGCCGATTCTTCTCTTAATGCCAGGGGGCACATTGGAAGAGTTGTCGAGAGAATCTGTTATCGTTCAAGCGATATCCGGCAGGAGAAGATTTGACCACAAATTATATTTTCCAGAAGACCAACTAACAGATGAAATAAGGAAGCGTTTAGGGGTGGATTAAGTTGTTGCAAGAGCATGCAAAAGTGCTATATCTTCTTCGTTTAGCTGGAGAGATTGTCGGACGAAAGAAACTGCAAAAGATTGTATACATAACACAAAAATTAAAGTTTGATCTTAATCAACGTTTTTATTTTCATTTTTACGGCCCTTATTCAGAAGAATTAACACTAGAAGTAGAAGAAATGGTAGAGTTGGGCTTCTTGGAAGAGTTGCTAGAAGACAAAGGGAATTATAATGTCTATCGTTATCGGCTTACTGAGAATGGTCATAGCTTTCTTGCGCATAGTAAAGTTGAATTGGAACATATGTCGACAACCATAGAACATTTAAATCAATTAAGCTCTAGATTTTTGGAGTTGCTCTCTACTGTTTTTTATTTTGAGGATCTTTCAAGAGATGAGGTAGAAGAAAAAGTTTTCACTTTAAAAGCTAAGTCCAATTATACGAAGGAAGAAATAACGGAAGCTTATAAATGGATGGAAGAACTTCGTAAGATTTAATGTGGGAGAACTCTTGAGAGCAGTTGAAACAAGGGTTATTTCGATAATATGAAATTTTTTTGAAGTAATTGTAACTGGATAGAAAAAGAGGTAAACTATAAAGTGCGTTTACACAAGTTAACTAGGACAGACGAAAGGAGCACAACCGATTGGGGGTTTGCTCCTTTTGTCGTTTACCATATATTTTCTGATCATATTTTCCAATTGATGCGGCAAACTATGCCTATCTTGCGGTATGGTGAGGTGAGAAGAAAATGGACAGTATACAAGATCGATTTGCTCGTCATGGGGGCGTGCATTTTACAAACAATGTAACCCCTCAGGAGATTAATGAATTCGTAAGCCGTCTGTCGGCAGGAAAGCGAGATAGCTTATTTGAAGTGCTCCATGAATTAAACGAAGAGGGATTGATTACAATCCATAATGATCATGTATTCACGGATGGAGAAGGAAAGCTAGGCGGAAATAATGATTGCTAAAGAAAGGAGACCCTAGGGTCTCCTTTTTACCAATGTAGGATTTTTTTCCATAATGAGGGCTTCCCTGTTTCTGGATTGGACGGTTCTGTGTTTTTTCCATTCGAATGGACGGTGCAATACTCGGTTGGTGCTGTACCATCTGCGAAATAGACCAGCTTTTGGTTCGGGCAAAACTCGGTGGCTAGCTTGTTGGTGGTTGGATCAATATAAACAGGGTGAACGCCATCAGGTATTTCAAATAATTTCGGGGGTTGACCAGTGAGAGCCTCCTCCATAAAATCAGCCCATAATGGTGCAGCCAACCTGGCATCATCAATCGGATCCATCTTACGTCCCTCATCATAGCCTGTCCACACAGCAAGAGTTAATTGGGGAGTAAATCCTACTAGCCAGGAGTCATAATCGGTTGTCCCTGTTTTGCCAGCGACAGGACGGTGAAGTTTACTTGCAACCCGATACCCCGTTCCACCTTCCTCAAACACGCTTTGCATCAGGTGGGTGAGAAGAAATCCTGGCACAGCGTCCGTTACTCGCATTTTTTGCGGTTTTTCTTCAGAAATAATATGCCCTTGCATATCTTCAATTTTCCAGATCGCTATCGGTGTGATCTTTTCACCTTGATTGGCAATCGTCGAGAATCCAGTTGCCATCTCTAAGGGGGATACCGGAATAGTGCCTAATGCCAAAGATGGTAGTGGGGTAAGTGAGCTCTCGATTCCCAATTTTTTCGCCTCGTCTACCAGCTTCTCAGGGCCAAGAAGCATATTGGTTTTGACTGCATAGATATTGTCTGAGTGTGCAATGGCTTGTCTTAGATTGATGTAATCATTGGCGTAAGCATCTCCAAAATTTTTGGGTGTGTAGTATTGATCCTTACCAACGGTAAACACAGTCGGTTCACTTTTGATCTGTGTCAAAGGTGTATACCCATTCTCAAGTGCAGCGTAATAAAGAAACGGCTTAAAAGAAGAACCTGGCTGACGTTTGGCTAGGACGCGATTGAATTGACTGTTTTTATAATCCTTCCCACCTACCATAGCCTTGATGGCACCAGTGGTTGGGTCCATGGCTATCAATGCAGCCTGTAAGGGACGATCTTTCGGTAGATAGTTATCAACAAGCTGTTCTGCTTTTTCTTGCATGGTTGGATCTAGTGTTGTAAAGACCTTAAGACCACCATGAACAAGTTGTTCCTCCGGAATTTGGTATTTCTCTTTCAATAATTCTGTAACATAGTCCCGGAAATAGGGAGCAACCACCTTTTGCTCTGTTGGGATTAATCCAGTTAGATGAATTTTCTCCTTAGAGGCCGAATTTGCCTCTTCCTTCGTAATAAAGCCTTGCTCCACCATAGAATTTAGAACGGATCTTTGTCTTCCTTTTGCCCGGTCGAAGTCGATGTAAGGGGAATAGTACCCTGGTCCCTTTGGAATACCGGCTAGCATACTTGCCTCTGCAAGATCAAGATCAACTGCATTCTTTCCGAAATAGGTCTTAGCTGCTGCTTGTGCTCCGTAAGCGGAATGTCCATAATAAATTTGGTTTAAATACATGGAAAGCAATTGCTCTTTGGAATAATTTAATTCTAGTTGGACGGTTAGTATAGCTTCTTTTATTTTTCGTTCCCAGGTTTTATCCAACGTGAGATAGAGGTTTCTCGCTAATTGTTGAGTGATGGTACTCGCGCCTTGAACCTTGGACATGTGCTGTAGATCCACTAGGATGGCTTTTCCTAAACGTAAAAAATCAAAGCCGTAATGGGAATAGAAGTTTTTATCTTCTATGGAAACGGTCGCTTGAATAAGTTTAGGAGAGATTTGCTCAAGAGCTACGATGGTTCGATTTTCCCCGCCAAATAAAGTATCTAGTACCTCTCCATTTTCCCCATAAATCGTTGTAGTTTGATCAATCACTAAAGGGGGTAAGGGCTGTGAACGCAAATATAGTAGAGAAAAGATAGTGAAGATAGCCATGATAGATAGAGTTATAAGGGCAATAAAACTAGATCTACGTACAAATCGTAGGATTTTAACTAGAGGAATATTACGAATGACTTCCATTGGGTTAGGATTCCTCCTTTCTATGGGAAATTCGGTAATCTTTCATATCTTTAATCAGTATGGGGAAATCTAGCAAATCTTATACTCTCTTTTTTTAAGTTGCATCCATTGTTTTGACCTAATATAATGAAATTTGTGTTTGAGAGGGGATGGATAAATTTATCATTCGAGTAAACAATAACCCATATAATTTTGGGTGAATGATAAATGGAAAAGGGGTGTGACCATGGGTGGTTTCTGGTTCACAGAAAAGCAAACGGAGAACTTCGGTATTACGATGAGGATTAATAAGACATTACATACAGAGCAAACGGAATTCCAAAAGCTAGATATGGCGGAGACGGCTGAATTTGGAAATATGCTATTTCTGGATGGAATGGTTATGACGAGTCAAATCGATGAGTTTGTTTATCATGAAATGGTGGCGCATCCGATCCTTAACACCCATCCAAACCCTAAGCAAGTTCTAGTTGTTGGTGGTGGGGATGGAGGAGTTATTCGTGAAATCCTTAAGCATGACAAGGTAGAAAAGGCTGTTCTTGTAGAAATTGACGGCAAGGTTATCGAATACTCTAAAAAATATCTGCCTGAAATTGCTGGTGAATTAGACAATCCTCGTGTAGAGGTGCAAGTAGCTGATGGATTCATGCATATCATTAAAAACAAGAATCTTTATGATGTGATTATGGTAGATTCTACAGAACCAGTAGGCCCGGCTGCCCCGCTATTTGAACGCGGATTTTATCAGGGGATTTATGAAGCGCTAAAAGAGGATGGAATTTTCGTTGCTCAAACGGATAATCCATGGTTTAAGGCAGATCTGATCCGTAAGGTTTCTAAGGATGTTAAGGAGATCTTCCCGATCACCCGTACTTATATCGCTAATATTCCAACGTATCCATCAGGAATGTGGACATTCACCTTAGGCTCGAAGAAATACGATCCTATGGCAGTAAAAGAATCAGAGATTAAAGACCTTCCAACGAAATATTATTCACCAGAAATTCACCACGCTTGTTTCAAGTTGCCTAAATTTGTGAAAGCATTAGTGGAATAGAAAAGAGGGAATACGATTGAGATTTGATGAAGCTTATTCCGGTAATATCTTTATCGGTGCACAGCAGGATTATGATAAAGCACAAGTAGTTCTTTATGGAATGCCTATGGATTTTACAGTTAGTTTTCGTCCGGGGTCCCGTTTTGGTCCGACGAGAATTCGTGAGGTGTCTGTTGGTTTAGAAGAGTACAGCCCATATGTAGACCGTCACTTAGAAGAGATCAATTACTTTGATGCAGGAGATATTCCTCTACCATTCGGAAATACTGCACGTAGCCTTGATATGATTGGGGATTATGTAGCAAAATTATTGGCAGATGGTAAGTTTCCACTTGGAATCGGTGGGGAGCATTTAGCGACTTGGCCTATTATCCAAGAAGTTTATAAGAAATATCCAGACATGGTTCTTTTCCATTTCGATGCCCATACTGATTTACGGGATCAATATGAAGGGGAAACTCTTTCTCACTCAACACCGATTAAGAAGGCATGTAATCTCATTGGTGGTAAGAATGTGTATTCCTTCGGTATTCGTTCCGGTATGAAGGAAGAATTCGAATGGGCCAAGGAAAATATGAATTTGTTTAAATTCGATGTTCTTGAACCATTGAAGAAGGTTCTTCCTACGATTGGGAATCGCCCTGTGTATTTGAGCATTGATATTGATGTGTTAGATCCTTCTGCAGCTCCAGGAACGGGAACAGCAGAGGCTGGTGGGATTACTTCGAAAGAATTACTAGCTTCGATTCATGCCATCGGTGAAGCGGGAATCAATGTAGTTGGCTGTGATCTAATGGAAGTTGCTCCTGCTTATGATCCTACAGAACAAACCCAGATCGTCGCATCCAAAATTATTAGAGAAATGATGCTTACTTTTGTAAAGTAAGAGTAGAGGGTGTCTCCTATAGCTGTGAGACACCCTTGTTGTTTGGATATTTGTTGGTTATACGTTTGATTTTACTTAGAAAAAAGCCTAAAATATGTAGAATATAGATGCTGTCGATTCATTAAGCTAGTTTGAGCAGACCTGAACCACAGTTAGGACCTTCAGTGGTGAATAAGGGCCTGAAAGGATCTTATTTGTTGGTTAGGTCTCGAAATGTGTGGAATAAGGACCCTAGAGGCTCTTATTTTCCGGTAGAGGCTTCAAAATTGAGGTTGAGAGTGGAATAAGGGTCTGAAAAGCTCTTATTTGTTGGTTAGGTTTCGAAATGTGTGAAATAAGGATCTGAGAGGCTCTTATTTTTCTGCTGGTGGGGCCGTGTACCGAGAATTCAAACTAGATTAATGAATGGACAGTCTCAAAATGTGTTGGGGTGCTAGTTGTATTTAGGTGCAAGGGTGGTCTTAAGTGAAAGAGGTTAAGTTAAGGATCAAGACAACTATGCGAAAGCAAGGGGAAATGATAGAACAAACCTACTACGGTAAATGGACACAAAAGGTCGATTCCTGGATTCTTATGTATAAAGAGGATGTGGAGGGTGCCGGTGGGGTTATGACGACCGTTAAGTCTTATGATCAAGGGGCTATCATTATCCGTACGGGAGCCATTCGTATGCGCCAGGAATTTCGATTGGGCCGGTGGACGGAAGGAAAGTACGATGGGCCGTTTGGTTCCATGCTGATGAAAACGAAAACAGAAAGACTTCAGGTGGCTGATGGGAGATTCCTGTTACATTATCGATTGAAGCTTAATGGTGAAGATTTAGGTCGCTATGAATTAGAAATTTTAATGGATGATACAGTGGATGGAAAGTCCGATACATAGATTTTTTGGAGGGTTCCTATTATGAATATCGTTGAAACAGTGAAGGATGCCGTTATTGAAGAAATTAAACAAGCTGTTGTTCGGGCAGGATTAGCTCAATATGAGCAAATACCCAACTTTGTACTCGAAATTCCAAAGGAAAAGGCACATGGTGACTATGCAACAAATATTGCTATGCAGCTAACTAAGATTGCCCGCAAGGCCCCACGTCAAATTGCCGAGGCCATGCTTGAGCAATTTCAGGCAGACAAGGTTCATGTATCAAAGGTAGAGATTGCAGGTCCTGGATTTATAAACTTTTTTATGGACAATTCTTACCTAACGGATATTATTTCTCAAATAATCCAGAGTGGTGTAGATTATGGACGCACAACTTCTGGCCAGGGTACTAATATTCAGGTTGAGTTTGTCAGTGCGAATCCAACAGGTAGTTTACACCTTGGACATGCCCGGGGAGCTGCGGTTGGGGATGCTCTTTGTAATGTGTTAGATCTTGCAGGTTATAACGTTTCTAGAGAGTACTATATTAACGATGCAGGAAATCAGATTGCAAATTTGGCAAAATCGATTGAAGCAAGGTATTTCCAAGCATTAGGGCAGGATTCCTCTATGCCAGAAGATGGCTACCATGGACAAGATATCGTTGGTTTCGGACAAGAGCTTGCTAAGGAAGCTGGAGATCGTTACGTTTCTATGTCAGAAGAAGAGAGATTTCAGTTTTTCCGTGAGTATGGATTAGATAAGGAGCTTGCTAAGCTTAAGCATGATCTAAAGGATTTTGGTGTTGAATTTAACGTATGGTTTAGTGAGACATCTTTATATAAGAGTGGAGCAGTAGAAGAAATTATTGGGAAACTACGTGAACGTGGCTATATCTTTGAACAGGATGGGGCAACATGGCTACGTTCAACTGATTTCGGTGATGATAAAGATCGTGTATTAATTAAAAATGATGGAAGCTATACTTATTTGACTCCAGATATAGCTTATCATGAGAACAAATATGACCGTGGATTTGATCGATTGATCAATATTTGGGGTGCTGATCACCATGGATATATTCCTAGGATGAAAGCTGCTATGCAGGCCCTAGGTCATCGCCCGGACCAACTAGATGTCATTATTAACCAAATGGTTAGTTTGTATCAAGGCGGAGAGAAGGTCAAGATGTCTAAGCGGACCGGGAAAGCTGTGACTATGCGTGATCTGATGGAAGAGGTAGGAACAGATGCTGTCCGTTATTTCTTCACTATGCGTAGTTCGGATGCCCATCTTGACTTCGATATGGATTTAGCTGTATCTAAATCGAATGAAAATCCAGTATTCTACGTCCAATATGCTTATGCTCGTATATGCAGCATCTTCCGTAAGGCTGAGGAAGAAGGTTTAGATTGGAATCAGGATAAAGCAAATTTAGGATTACTCGATTCAGAGAAAGAACTAGAGCTATTGAAGAAAATCGGTCTTTTCCCTGAAGAAATTAATTTAGCAGCTGAGCAATATGCACCGCATCGAATGGTTCGATATACACATGAATTGGCTACATTATTCCACAGCTTCTACAATGCAGAACACGTGGTAACAGAGAATAAGGAATTGTCTGTGGCACGTTTGCAGCTTCTCAAAGCTGTTCAAATTACACTTGGAAATGCTCTTCGTGTGATCGGTGTTAGTGCACCAGAAAAAATGTAATACCTTGACCTCCCTTGGGAGGTCTTTTATTTCATTGAATTTTTGAATGATGAATATGTTTAAGTACATGGATGGGGGCTGTAGGGATCATTGCTCGGATGCCAATAAACCGGCAAGCACTGCTGAATGCTATGCAGCTTGGTTATGGGAAAACCTTCTGAATAAGGGCCACAGGGGCGCTTATGGCCGGGGATTTCATCAAAATAAGAGGTTTAGGTTGGGTTAAGGGACTGAGGGGACCTTATTTGTGGAAATAGAGTGTTAGAAAGGTAAATAAGGGCCTCAAGGGAGCTTATGGTTGGAGATCTCTTCAAATTAGTGGGTCTTGACCCGGATAAGTGCCTGCCTACCTTGGGTTTTAATGCTCAGACTCCATATTCAGTGGGTCTAACCATGATAAGGAACACTATCAGTCCTCCCAGCATCTTCTGATTCCCTCAACACCTTGAAAATTCAGGCTACAAAAAACTCTAAAAAGGAGGGCGTGATACAAATGGAAAGAGCAGGTATGTCTAAAGAGATGCTACAAGCGATACTAGGTGCCATCGATGAGGGCATACATGCTGTCGATGCGAGTGGATTCACCATTTATTATAATGAGGTTGCTGCAAGGCTAGATGGAATGCAGGTAGAAGAAGTGCTTGGGAAGCATCTTCTTAAGGTTTTTCCTTCCCTAAATGTACAAACAAGCACCTTGCTTAAGGTGATTGAAAATCAAGAACCTATCTATAATCAGCATCAACGGTATACGAATATGAAGGGTAAACAAGTCATCACTGTGAATACTACCTTACCGATCATAGTGGGGGAGAATTTATTTGGTGCTGTGGAGGTTTCGAAGGACTTTTCCAAGGTAAAGGAATTGTCTGAAAAGTTACTGGATCTTCAAGCTCAAATTGCAGCCCATTCCAAACCACGCAAGAATAGTGGTGTTCGTTCGGGTACGGGGGCAAAATATCATTTTACAGATATTATTACGTCAAATAGAGAGATGCAGCAGCTAATCCATCTTGGAAAAAGGGTGGCAAGTACATCCTCACCAATCCTCATCATGGGTGAAACGGGTACGGGTAAAGAACTGCTTGTACAATCCATTCATAATGCTTCACAGCGGAGCTCCTCGCCATTCATTGCCCAAAATTGTGCAGCTCTTCCTGATACTTTACTTGAAGGACTCCTATTTGGGACAACCAAAGGGAGCTTCACAGGGGCAGAAGACCGTCCGGGGTTATTTGAACTAGCGAATGGGGGTAGTCTTTTTCTAGATGAAATCAATAGTATGCCATTAGAGCTACAGGCAAAGCTACTTCGTGTGATTCAAGAAAGCCAGGTTAGAAGGGTTGGAGCAAGCAAGGAAGTGGGGATCGACGTTCGCGTTATGGCTGCATTAAATGAGGATCCTCAGCAAGCCATGAGGGAAGGTAGGCTTAGAACAGATCTCTATTATCGATTAAATGTCGTTCCATTCAATCTTCCTCCACTGCGGGAAAGAAAAGAGGATATTCTTCAGTTAACTGAACATTTTATCAAAAAGTTTAACTATCTTTTCGGTAAGCTAGTAACAGGTGTGGAATGGGGTGTTGAACAGCTCTTAATGAATTATAATTGGCCGGGAAATATAAGAGAGCTAGAACACTGTATTGAAGCTGCTATGAATCTTGTGGAAGGCGATGTCATTCGTGTGGGAGACATACCTGTTCACCTACAGACGAGTAGGAAGGAGGCTGCACCGATCGTATCGGAATTTGCTGAAGAAGAGATTTCTCTTCGAGAAGCCCTATACAAAATGGAAGAATGGATGATTAAACGGGCCATGGAGAAAACAGGGGGGAACGTGATGCAGGCAGCGAAGCAGTTGGGCATCCCTCGGCAGACCCTCCAATATAAGTTAGCTAAGCTTGGATTGAGTTAAATTAATTTGGCATATTTCTTGCAAGATAAAAAGGTGAACATTTTCCTGATGAGTGGGTTTGTATAAAGGAGGTTCACCTATATGTTTAACAGAAGGCATTGGAAAGAAATTAGCCTATGGCAGGATATAACGGAAGACCAATGGAATGACTGGATGTGGCAGTTGACGAATACCATTCGTACCGTTGATGAATTGAAGAAAGTAGTGAATTTAACTCCTGATGAAGAAGAAGGGGTTCGCATATCGACGAAGACCATCCCTTTAAATATTACCCCTTATTATGCCTCTCTAATGGATCCGAATGATCCACGTTGTCCGATTCGTAAGCAATCGGTTCCCATTTCTCAGGAAATGATGAAGACAAAGTATGACCTAGAGGACCCCTTACATGAAGATGAAGATTCACCTACCCCGGGATTAACACACCGCTATCCTGATCGAGTTTTGTTCCTTATCACCAATCAATGTTCTATGTATTGTCGCTATTGTACAAGACGCCGTTTCTCTGGCCAGGTGGGGATGAGTGTACCACGCAAACAGCTAGATGCGGCCATTGAATATATTCGCCAAAACCCAGAGGTCCGAGATGTCTTATTATCCGGTGGGGATGCGCTGCTAGTGAATGATCGTATTCTCGAATATGTGATTCGAAATCTCAGGTCCATCCCACATGTCGAAATTATTCGGATTGGTACCCGTGCCCCAGTTGTATTTCCTCAGAGGATAACAGAAAACTTATGTAGTATGCTGAAGAAATACCACCCCATATGGCTTAATACACATTTCAATACCCCACTAGAAATTACCCCTGAATCCAAGAAGGCCTGTGAGATGCTTGCTAATGCAGGGATTCCAATAGGTAATCAATCCGTTATTCTTGCTGGAATAAATGATAGCGTTTATATCATGAAAAAGCTCATGCATGAGCTCGTTCGGCTTCGTGTGCGACCTTACTATATTTATCAGTGTGATTTATCAGAAGGAATCGGTCATTTCCGTGTACCAGTTTCTAAAGGAATTGAAATCATCGAAAATTTAAGGGGTCATACCTCTGGATATGCAGTGCCAACCTTTGTGATTGATGCGCCAGGTGGTGGAGGGAAGATTTCTGTTCAACCTAATTATTTAATTTCGCAAAGCCCTGATAAGGTTGTCTTGCGTAATTTCGAAGGAGTAATCGTCAGTTACCCCGAACCGAAGAATTATGAGCCAGGAAGAGCAGATGAATATTTTAATGAAAAGTATGGAATTAGCACTCCAAATCCAACTGTAGGAATTGCTGCCCTGATGAATGATGATAAGTTTAATCTTGTTCCGGAGGGACTTTGTCGTTTAAATAAAAGAAAAGGCTATGAAACGCAGGGAAATCACTTTTCCCTTAAACATTTCCGAGGGAAACGGGATGAGTTGAAAGAGAAGATGACCCAAATACGTAGTGAAAATAATGAGTAGTTTTGATAGAGGAGGCCCTGAAGGTAAGGGCCTCTTTTTATTTGGTTCAGTTTGTGATATTTGTTAAAAATTATTTAATAATTTTATGAGTGAATAGCCATTCACTTTTTGGAATAAATTTGGTATAGTAAAGATATCAGAATATTTCATGGTTATAATAAATTGAGAAAGAAAGAAGGAGTGAATGCTGGGTGCTGGGATTTATCAATTTTATAGCCTTTCTGGCAATTACCGGATATGCTGTTTATCTTTTTGCACATGTCTTATATAGCCGGATTATCTTCGTTAAGCTGGGGAAAAAGGCCAACCTTAAGGAGGACACCAACCAAAGGATCCATGAATTATTGGTGAATGTGTTTGGTCAACGTAAGCTCTTGAAGGACTCGAAGAGTGGTGTCATGCACATCATCATGTTTTATGGATTTCTTATTCTTCAATTTGGTGCGATTGAGCTTATTATTAAAGGCTTCTTTCCCAAATTTGAATATCCGATTGGTTCGGCACACCATTACTTTAGCTTACTGCAAGAAATTACTACAACATTAGTTTTTCTAGCTACTGTCTATGCCTACTACCGTCGGTATATCGAAAAGCTTAAGCGTCTCAAAAGAGGCTTCAAATCGGGTTTAGTCATCATTTTTTTATCTACTTTAATGCTTTCCATTCTATTATCATTATCCTTCGAACGTATTCGGTTTGATTTAAGCAGCGACCCTTATGCTCCTATCTCTTCTGCTATTGCTAGCGTGTTTAGTGGACTTGGGCCCGATGTAGCTGCTGTATTGTTTTTCATCTTTTGGTGGGTGCATTTGCTTACACTACTATCCTTCCTTGTTTATGTCCCACAATCCAAACATGCTCATTTATTCTTCGGACCTGTTAATGTCTTCCTCCGTGATACCAAACCGGTAGGGAAGCTGACAACCATTGATTTCGAAGATGAATCCCAGGAAAGCTATGGGGTTAGCAAAATTGAAGAATTCCGTCAGAATCAGTTAATTGATCTTTACGCTTGTGTAGAGTGTGGACGTTGTACAAATATGTGCCCGGCGGCGGGGACAGGCAAAACCTTATCGCCTATGGAGCTGATTGTGAAGCTGCGTGATCATTTAACCGAGTATGGGGCAACCGTTACTTCACGTACTCCATGGATGCCGAATTTTATGTTTAAAGATACAACGGCAAATACACTTGCTCTTGAGGGATCAGAAGCTGCAGCAGCGTCTTACACTAAACAACTCATTGGCGATGTGATCACAGAAGAAGAGCTTTGGGCTTGTACGACTTGTCGTAACTGTGAAGATCAGTGCCCTGTATCGAATGAACATGTCGAGAAGATTATTGATATGCGTCGTTATTTAGTTCTAACCGAAGGAAGTATGCCAGCTGAAGCTGCCCGTTACTTCCAGAATATTGAACGTCAAAGCAACCCTTGGGGAATTAACCGTAAGGAACGAATGAAGTGGCGTGAAGGTCGCGACGATATTACAGTTCCAACGGTGAGTGAAGTAGAAGAATTCGAGTATTTATTCTGGGTAGGTTCTATGGGCTCCTATGATCTTCGTAGTCAGAAGATTGCTCAATCTTTTGCCAAAATACTGAATGTAGCTGGGGTTAAATTCGCCATCTTAGGTAATGACGAACGCAATTCCGGGGATACAGCAAGAAGAATGGGGAATGAATTCCTCTTCCAGCAGCTGTGCCAAGAAAATATTGAGAATTTCCAGGCGTATGAAGTTAAGAAAATTATTACAATTGACCCTCATGCCTACAATACGTTCAAACATGAATATCCTGAATTTGGATTGGAAGCAGAGGTTTATCACCATACCGAGATTATCTATCAGCTTCTTCAAGAAGGTCGTATTAAACCAACGAAAGAAGTGAAGGAAACCATCGCTTATCACGATTCCTGCTACATTGGCCGCTATAATAACATTTACGATATTCCACGTCTTATTTTGAAAGCTATTCCTGGTGTTGAAATCCTAGAGATGGACCGGAATAGACAGGATGCGATGTGTTGTGGAGCTGGCGGTGGAATGATGTGGTTAGAAGAAAACCAGGGAAAACGGATTAACATTGAACGGACAGAGCAGGCATTAAGATTAAATCCAACAACGATCGGCAGCAACTGTCCATACTGTTTAACGATGTTGAGTGATGGAACGAAAGCCAAAGAGGCCGAAGAACAGGTCAAAACCCTGGATATTGTTGAAATTTTAGAACGATCCTTGTAGTCCACGTTTATCTGAAAAGATGCTTCTAAACAGCAGAAGCATTTTTTCAAAATCAATGCCGAATGAGCAGTCAGTCAGAACACTCAAGTAGCAATCCAAACAATTGGAGGAGTGAAAATGGGACGAACCGTCATTGTTAGTGCTGCTAGAACGCCTTTTGGCAAATTTGGTGGAGCACTAAAAAGTTTACAGGCTGTAGATCTAGGAGCTGTCGCAATTAAGGAAGCAGTCAGCCGAGCTGGCATCATGGGGGAGCAGATTGATGAAGTGATTATGGGAATGGTCGTAGCAGCAGGTGCCGGCCAGGTCCCTTCCCGTCAGGCAGCAGTTAAGGCGGGCTTACCCTGGGAGGTACAGACTGAGACGATCAATAAGGTCTGTGCTTCTGGGCTTCGTGCCGTTACTCTTGCAGATCAGATTATTCGATCTGGGGATGCTGAAATTATTGTAGCAGGTGGAATGGAGAGTATGAGCAATGTTCCGTATGCGATGCCATCAGGCAGGTGGGGGGCACGAATGGGGGACGTCTCCATGAAGGATCTGATGGTCTATGATGGATTGACTTGTTCATTCGAGAATGTACACATGGCGGTTCATGGGAGTACTGTAGCCAAGGAATTTGGAATTAGCCGTGAAGCGCAGGATGAGTGGGCACTCCGTAGTCAACAGCTAGCAATAGCTTCCATTGAACAAGGAAAGTTCAAGGATGAAATTGTTCCTGTATCGATCCCAAGTCGTAAAGGTGATCCTGTGGTTGTAGATACGGATGAAGCACCTCGTGCGGATACATCAATAGAACAACTTGCGAAGCTTCCTCCTATCTTCGTGAAGGATGGAACTGTCACAGCTGGGAATGCACCGGGAGTTAATGATGGTGCCGGAGCCATGGTGATCATGTCAGAGGAAAAGGCCAGGTTGTTAGGTAAAGAACCTCTAGCTACGATCCTTGGGCATGCTGGAGTCGGTCAAGAGGCGCCTTATATTGCTACCACACCAGGACTTGCGATTCAGAAGCTACTTAAAAAGACAGGATATAGCGTAAGTGACATTGATTTATTCGAAGTCAATGAAGCCTTCGCAGCTGTAACCCTTACAAGCGGACAAATTGTTGGTTGGGATACAGATAAGGTGAACGTCAATGGGGGAGCCATTGCATTAGGACATCCGGTTGGGGCGAGTGGAGCAAGAATTATCATGACTTTAATCTATGAATTAAAACGTCGTGGTGGAGGTCTAGGCATCGCAGCTATCTGTAGTGGGGCCGCCCAGGGAGATGCCATTTTAGTTAGAGTATAAAAATAATAGACTTAAAAATCTAGCTTATCAAGGGGAGAATCACAATGAATATAAATACGTTTATGGTTATTGGAGCAGGACAAATGGGTGGAGGAATTGCCCAAGTTGCTGCAACATCTGGCTTGCAGGTTATCTTAAATGATATCAAACCGGAATTTGTAGAAAAAGGTTTAGGTGTGATTAAGAAAAATCTAGCCCGTGATGTGGAGAAGGGGCGCAAAACACAAGGTGAAGTGGATGAAATCCTTGCACGGATCCAACTTTCTTCAAATATTGAAGATGCAGCTCGGGCTGATTTCGTAGTGGAAGCCATTGTGGAGAACATGCAGGTAAAAACAGAGTTATTCAAAAAGCTTGATGAACTTGCTCCTGCGCATGCGATCCTAGCTAGTAATACTTCCTCATTACCTATTACAGAAATTGCAGCTGTAACGAAGCGCCCTGAACAGGTGATCGGGATGCATTTTATGAATCCTGTTCCTGTAATGAAGTTGATCGAAGTTATTCGTGGATTAGCTACCTCGGATGAAACCTATGGTGTTGTTGAGGATCTATCTAAGAAGATGCAGAAGATCCCTGTTGAAGTCAACGATTTCCCTGGATTTGTTTCCAACCGTGTACTTCTACCTATGATTAACGAAGCGATTTACTGTGTGTATGAAGGTGTTGCTACTCCTGAATCGGTAGACCAAGTGATGAAGCTGGGGATGAATCATCCGATGGGTCCTTTAACATTGGCAGACTTTATCGGGTTGGATACCTGCCTTTATATCATGGAAGTCTTGCACGAAGGACTAGGAGATTCGAAGTATCGCCCATGTCCATTGTTGCGTAAGTATGTAAAGGCTGGCTGGTTAGGTAAGAAAACGGGCAGAGGCTTCTATACTTACGAATAACATCTAGAAGGGGTGCTAAGGGCATGGAATTGCGTTTTAGTGATGAACAAGAAATGATGCGCAAGATGGTTCGAGATTTTGCCCAGAAGGAGATAGCGCCCGCTGTCAAACAGATGGAAGAGAACGAAGAGTTCCCGATATCTCTTGTAAGAAAGATGGGAGAATACGGTCTTATGGGGATTCCCATTCCAGAACAATGGGGAGGGACGGGGGCTGATTTTACTTCCTATATCCTAGCCATTAATGAAATCTCAAAGGTTAGTGCAACCGTAGGGGTGATCCTTTCTGTACACACTTCTGTCGGAACGAATCCGATTCTTTATTTCGGCAGCAAGGAGCAGAAGGAAAAATATATTCCAAAGCTTGCAGCAGGTGAGTACATTGGGGCATTTGCTTTAACAGAGCCTAGTGCGGGTTCTAATGCTAGTAATATTAAAACAACTGCCGTCAAAAAGGATGACAAATACATCCTAAATGGGTCTAAAATTTTTATTACGAACGCAGGGGCAGCGGATATCTATATTGTGTTTGCTGTTACAGATCCGACCAAGGGGACGAAGGGAATTTCTGCTTTTATTGTAGAAAAGGATACCCCTGGATTCACCGTAGGTAAGAAGGAACGAAAAATGGGTCTTCATGGATCGAACACATGTGAACTCATCTTCGAGCAAGCGGAAGTGCCTGTGGCCAATTTACTTGGTGAAGAAGGGCAAGGCATTACGATTGCTATGGCGAATCTCGACGTAGGGCGAATCGGGATTGCAGCCCAAGGTTTAGGGATTGCGCAAGCTGCACTGGAGCATTCTGTTCGTTACGCTAAAGAAAGAATTCAGTTTGGCAAGCCAATTGCTGGGCAACAAGCGATTCAATTCAAGTTAGCGGATATGGCTACACAGATTGAAGCAGCCAAACTATTAGTGTATCGCGCGGCAGATCTTCGAAATCAAGGGAAAGCTTGTGGAAAAGAGGCGTCTATGGCTAAACGCTTTGCCACAGATACAGCTATGAAGGCAGCGATTGAAGCGGTACAGATCTATGGGGGTTATGGGTACACGGTTGAGTACCCAGTTGAAAGACTATTCCGTGATGCGAAGATCACCCAGATTTATGAAGGAACGAATGAAATTCAAAGAATTGTCATATCTAAATATCTATTAGAAGACTAGAATTAGTTGTATGATCCAAATTTACAAAAAAATGGGTAAGGGGAGAGAAACTAATGAATTTTATGCTTTCTGAAGAACACCAAATGATGCAAAAAATGGTAAGGGATTTTGCTTTGAATGAAGTAGCGCCTACTGCTGCTGAGAGAGATGAGAATGAAACCTGGGATATGGGAATTTGGAACAAAATGGCTGAACTTGGCTTATGCGGAATTCCTTGGCCTGAAGAGTATGGTGGAGTTGGTGCAGATTACTTAAGCTACGCGATTGCGGTAGAAGAGCTATCTAGAGTGGATGCATCTGTAGGGGTTACGCTGTCTGCTCATACATCCCTTGCTGGTTGGCCTGTGTATAAGTTTGGTACAGAAGAGCAGAAGCAGAAATACCTTCGTGCAATGGCAGAAGGAAGAAGTATGGGAGCATATTGCTTAACTGAGCCAGGCTCAGGATCTGATGCTGGTGGAATGAAAACTACAGCTGTATTAGATGGTGATGAGTGGGTATTGAATGGATCGAAGATCTTTATTACCAACGGAGGATATGCAGACGTCTTTATCGTGATTGCTCAAACAAATCCGGAATTAAAATATAAAGGAACAGCAGCTTTTATCGTTGAGAAGAGCCACCCTGGTTTCTCAGTAGGTAAGAAGGAGAAGAAGATGGGGATTCGTTCTTCTTCTACAACAGAAGTGATTATGGATAACTGTCGTATTCCGAAGGAGAATATACTAGGGCAAGTAGGGGATGGTTTCAAAATTGCGATGATGACTCTTGATGGAGGAAGAAATGGTATTGCTTCCCAAGCATTAGGAATTGCGCAAGGTGCTCTTGACCATGCTGTTGCTTATTCAAAAGAACGCGTACAGTTCGGTAAACCAATTGCTAAACAACAAGCGATCCAATTCAAATTAGCGGATATGGCCACGAAAATTGAAGCATCCCGTCTATTAACCTATCAAGCAGCTTGGCGTGAGGATCAAGGGATATCTTATGGATTGCAATCTGCTATGTCTAAGCTGTATGCTGGAGATACTGCGATGGAAGTGACGGTTGAAGCTGTTCAAGTGTTCGGTGGTTATGGATATACTCGTGAATATCCGGTAGAGCGTTTTATGCGTGACGCCAAAATCACCCAAATCTATGAAGGAACCAATGAAATTCAACGAATTGTCATTGCAGGATATCTGTTGAAAGACTAAAAGGGTGGGCTACATGCATGAATTAACACAACGCATTATCGATGGAGATCGACGGGCTTGTGCCCGTGCGATCTCTTATATAGAGGATGATCATCCTCTAAAGAGTACGATCCTTAAGGAACTTTTCCCTTACACTGGTAAAGCTTATCTCATTGGCATTACAGGTGCCCCTGGTGCGGGAAAAAGCTCCTTGGTCGATCGTCTTATTAGTTATATTCGGAATCTTGGATTAACTATCGGAATTATTGCAGTTGATCCTACAAGCCCTTTTACAGGGGGAGCAATCCTTGGTGACCGTATTCGCATGCAAGGGCATGCCTTGGATCCAGGGGTATTCATCCGCAGTATGGGAACACGCGGTAGTCTAGGTGGTTTAGCGCGTACAAGTAAGGAAGCTGTTCGTGTACTGGATGCCTTCGGCAAGGATGTTATCATCATTGAAACAGTAGGTGTTGGTCAGTCTGAGCTAGATATTATGAACATTGCCGATACAACGGCAGTCGTTTTGAACCCAGGTGGGGGAGATACGATCCAAGCCTTCAAGGCTGGAATCATGGAGATTGCAGATTGTTTTATTATCAATAAGTGTGATTTACCAGGAACAAATAAACTAGTAACAGAAATTGAACAAATGCTAGATTTAGTGAAACACGATGCTCCTTGGCGTCCTCCATTAGTGAAAACGATTAGCGTACAGAATCAAGGTATGGATGAGGTTTGGAGTGCTCTTGGAACCCATCAGGACTTCCTGAAGGAAAGTGGTGAGTGGCAGCGAAGAAGATCTCGTCACCTTCGCGATGAAGTCATGGAAATAGTTGATTACCGCATTCATCAGATGATCATGAGTAAAATCAATCAGGGAATCTATAACGAAGGTCTTGAGCAGGTAGAAAGACATGAACAAGATCCCTTTGAGCTTGCGGAAGCTATTTTACACCACTGGATGAAGATATAGCCTTTAAACCATTGCTCCCTTCTTATTTGGGGGCATTCCATTCCTATGCAAATGAGCTAACGCTCAGTCAGAAAGAGAGGGAATCTATGTCGACCTCAAAACGCAAATCGATCCCTTCATTAGTGAAAGATCCTAAGTTGATTGAGAAGCGAAGAGAACAAATTATTGCTGCTGCCGTAGAGTTGTTTATCTCGAAAGGCTTTCATAAAACAACCACACGGGAAATTTCCCAAGCATCGGGATTTAGCATCGGGACACTCTATGAATATATCGAATCAAAGGAAGATGTGCTGTATTTGGTATGCGAATATATCCATGCCGAATTAGAGAAGCGAATGAAAGAGGCTCTGGTTGATTCACAAACGGGAGAACAGACCTTGCGTCAGGCTATTCGCGGCTTTTTATATGTGATGGAGGAGATGGGGGATCAGGTCCTACTCATCTATCAGGAAAGTAAATCACTCCCCAGTGAAACGATAAAATATGTTTTACAGCGTGAAGAAGAGATTACGGGCATTTTTGAAATGATCTTAAAGAAGGGTATTGCAGACGGTTCACTAAAGTTAGATTTGCATTCAGTCACATTAATGGCTCATAACATTGTCACATTGGCAGAGATGTGGGTCTTCCGTCGTTGGGCCTTGCGCAAGCATTATTCGCTGGAGGATTACATTGAGATGCAGACTAACCTTCTTTTGCAGGAATTAAGTAAACCAAAGGTATAGGTGCACCTAGTAAGAGTACCATGTGCATCTAATTTTATATGAATCTTTCTATAGGAGGGGAAAATATGGAGACAGAGATTTATCGTCCTCAATATAATGTTCGTTTTGTTACGGCTGCCTCACTTTTTGATGGTCACGATGCTTCGATTAATATTATGAGAAGAATTCTGCAGGCTTCAGGAGTTGAAGTGATTCATCTAGGCCATAACCGTTCAGTAGATGAAGTGGTTAATGCTGCGATTCAGGAAGATGCACAAGGGATTGCCATAAGCTCTTACCAGGGTGGACATGTTGAATACTTGAAATATATGTCCGATCTGCTACGGGAGAAGGGAGCCGGGCATATTAAGATCTTTGCCGGTGGCGGTGGAGTAATTGTTCCTGCAGAAATAAAGGATCTTCACGATTACGGCATAGCTAGAATCTTCTCTCCAGATGATGGTAGGGAATTAGGTTTGCAGGGTATGATCAACCACATGATCAGAGAAACGGATTACCCTACGCCGAAACAAGCAGAGCAAGAAATTGAAAGATTAAAGGAAAAGAATTGGTTGGCGGTTGCACGATTGATTACGTTAGCAGAAGAAAATGCGGAACGAGAAGATAAGGATATAACGGTTGCAGCAACTCTAGATAAGTTAAGAACAGCGGCACCAGCTGTTCCTGTACTGGGGATTACTGGGACAGGTGGAGCGGGGAAAAGCTCGCTTACAGATGAACTGGTTCGTCGTTATTTGTCTTGTTTTCCGGATCGTTCTATCGCGATCATATCTGTCGATCCTTCCAAAATGAAGACCGGTGGGGCTTTGCTTGGCGACCGTATTCGCATGAATTCAATTAATAGTCCTCGTGTCTATATGCGAAGCTTAGCAACCAGGGGTTCGAAATCAGAGCTAAGTAAAGCAACGAAGGAAGCCGTTGCCATCGTGAAGGCAGCAGGTTATGATTTCGTCATTGTAGAGACAAGTGGAATCGGTCAAGGGGACTCTGGGATTGTAAATCTAGTGGATTTGTCTATGTATGTGATGACGAGTGAATTCGGTGCAGCCACACAGCTAGAGAAAATCGATATGATTGATTATGCTGATCTAATTGTCATCAATAAGTTCGAACGTCGCGGATCTGAAGATGCGCTGCGCGATGTTCGTAAGCAATATAAGCGTAGTCGTCAGCTGTTCGAGGTTGGAGATGAAGAAGTACCCGTATTCGGGACAATTGCCAGCCAGTTTAATGATTCCGGTACGAATGTCCTTTTTGCTAATTTAATGAGAATAATGGAGAAAAAGGTAGGTGGCGATTGGAACACTCATTTGGACGGAAAAATTGAGAAGGTCACAAAGAAAAACCTAATCATTCCACCTGAACGCACCTCGTATTTAGGTGAAATCGTCTATACGGTGAGACAGTACAAGAAGCACACCGAAGAGCAAGTGGGCTATGCTCGCAAGCTATTTCAGCTCCGCGGAACACGTGAAATGGTGGGCAATGATCCCGAATTTGTAGGTAAACTAGATGATTTGATCCTATTCTATGAATCTAAGCTCTATCCGGAGTGTAAGCAGTTCCTTGACCAATGGCCTAAGCTTCGTGAAGCTTATTCCAAAGACCAGTATATTACCAAGATTCGTGATAAGGAGATTATCACGGAGTTATACACAGAATCTCTCTCTGGAAATAAAATTCCTAAGATCAGTCTTCCTCAATACGAAGATCTCGGGGAATTGCTGAAGTGGGCTATGAAGGAAAACCTACCTGGGTATTTCCCTTATACGGCTGGCGTATTTCCGTTTAAACGGACGAGTGAGGATCCGAAACGTCAATTTGCGGGTGAAGGTACTCCTGAGAGGACGAACCGCAGATTCCACTATCTCTGCCAGAACGATACGGCGAAGCGTCTTTCTACAGCTTTCGATAGTGTGACGCTATATGGCCAAGATCCTGATTATCGCCCGGATATTTATGGTAAGATTGGGAACAGTGGAGTGAGTGTATGCTCCCTAGAGGACTTGAAGAAGCTCTATGCGGGGTTTGATTTATGTGACCCTTCTACTAGTGTATCCATGACAATTAACGGTCCTGCACCGATTATGTTAGCTTTCTATATGAATACAGCGATTGATCAACAGGTGGAGAAATTTGTGGCTAAGAATGGTCGTCAACCCAATGCAGAAGAGTTTGCTTCGATTCGGGCATGGACGTTAAGTACGGTTCGAGGAACGGTACAGGCGGATATTCTTAAAGAGGATCAAGGCCAGAATACCTGTATCTTCTCAACGGAATTTGCACTGAAAATGATGGGTGATATCCAGCAATACTTCATCGAACATAAGGTTCGGAATTATTATTCTGTGAGTATTAGTGGATACCATATTGCTGAAGCGGGTGCGAATCCAATTTCGCAGTTGGCTTTCACATTGGCGAATGGATTTACTTTTGTAGAATATTATTTAAGTCGTGGAATGAATATCGATGACTTTGCTCCGAATCTATCTTTCTTCTTCAGCAATGGATTAGATCCGGAATATACGGTATTGGGTCGTGTGGCTCGCCGTATATGGTCTACTGTCATTAAGAATCGATATAGTGGTAATGACCGATCTCAGAAGTTAAAGTACCATATTCAGACATCTGGTCGATCTCTGCATGCACAGGAAATGGATTTCAATGATATCCGAACTACGCTGCAGGCTTTAATCGCCATTTATGATAACTGTAACTCACTGCACACCAATGCCTACGATGAAGCGATCACAACACCAACGGAGAACTCGGTTCGACGTGCTATGGCCATTCAGATGATTATTAATAAGGAACTTGGCTTAGCTAAGAACGAGAACCCATTACAAGGGGCATTTATCATTGATGAGTTGACGGATTTAGTAGAGGAGGCTGTTCTATCTGAATTCCAACGAATTAATGATCGTGGGGGCGTCCTAGGAGCTATGGAAACCCAGTATCAGCGTGGCAAAATCCAAGAAGAATCACTCTATTATGAGCACAAAAAACATTCGGGCGAGTTACCAATTATTGGTGTGAACACGTTTATTAACCCTAACACGGATGAAAATGCCTATGAAATCGAATTGGCTAGATCTACAGAAGAAGAAAAACAAACGCAGATTCGTAATCTTCATGCCTTCTGGGAGCAACACAAGGATGAAACTCCGGTTGCTCTTGAGAGATTGAAGGAAGTGGCACGAAATAATGGAAATCTATTCGCTGAGTTGATGGAGACGGTCAAAGTAGCCTCTCTTGGGCAAATTACCAATGCACTCTATGAAGTAGGCGGACAATATCGCAGAAACATGTAGAGGATAAAGAAAACTTGGCTGGCATCAAGCCTTTAGGCGAAGGTGGCAGCCTAGTTGCCCTTATGCGGAGAACGAACGGAAAACAATTTAAATTTATACTTTCCTATCCGCTAAAATGAGACCACTGGCAACGAGTGCCGGTGGTTTTCTACTATTCATCCCCTTCCATTTTTGAAAAAAAGTAAAATTTTACAAATTACTGATGTGGCATGAAAGCAAATGAGCTAATATGGGAATAGAAGGAAATATGGAGAGTAAGAAGGAGCGAGAGGGATGTATGTTTTGCTAGCCGAGGATGATCGCCGTCTAGGTAAGCTAATCGTTCATATGTTAAAACAAGAGTTTCACACGGTGGATTGGGTGGATAATGGGAAGGATGCCTACGAATATGCCCTGTGCTCCGATTATGATGTCATTGTGCTTGATTGGATGATGCCAGTAATGGAAGGAGTACAGGTTTGCCAAAAGCTCCGCCAACGGGGCTACCAAAGCCCGATATTAATGCTAACAGCCAAAGACGCCGTAGAAGATCGTGTGCAGGGGCTTGATTCAGGGGCAGATGATTATTTGGTTAAACCATTCTCCTTTAACGAGTTATTTGCTAGATTAAGAGCACTTTCTCGTCGCAGAGAAGTTCCTATTACTGAGGATATGATACAAGTTGCAGATCTTCGTTTAGATCGTGTCTCACATAAGGTATGGCGGGATGATCAAGAGATTCAACTAACGACAAGAGAGTACCAGCTGATGGAGCTGTTTATGCTTAACCAAGGACAAATTCTGCCTAGGGATGTCATTATTGTTCGAGTTTGGGGATATGATACAGAAGTGACGAGTAATGCCCTTGACGCCTTTATTCGGTTATTGAGAAAGAAGATTGAACTTGAGGGTAAACCTAAGCTGATCCACAACGTACGGGGTGTAGGCTATAAGTTAGAGGTTAAGGGGTAGTTATGTTTACTCGGACACGTTGGCGCTTGACGATCATTTTTAGCAGTCTTCTTATGGGATTTCTCTTATCTTTTACCGCTATTACTTATTTCATGGTTGCATCCACAATCTTTGACCAACAAAAACAGCAGGTTCTAAAGGTGGTAGAACAACAATGGCACGATCATTCAAAGGATTTAGAACGCCATGATTACGATCGAAAGGACTACGAACGCAAAGATTTAGGACGTAAAGAGAGAAAAGAGGCCTTTTATTACGTTATTTCTAAGGATGGAGAGGTCATCCATGGGGATGAGTCTTTTCCAGAGCTACGAGATAAGATCTTGGCTAAAATTAAGGAATGGAAACCAACTCCTAATGAGGTGGCTTTTGAGGAGTTTGGGCTTTCGGATGGAAACGAGGTCCTATTAGCCTTTGCAGGACGCACAGTTCAAGATATGAATCATAATGTATTAGGTACCGTGTACTCTGGAATCGATGTGACACCCCAACATGAAGTGCTTCATCAGCTATCATACATTTTGCTCATTCTTTCCGTGGTTTTTATCATTCTTTCGGCTGTGATTGGATATTATATGGCAGGGAGAGCAATGGTTCCAATTGCTAATTCGTTCACCCGACAGCGGCAATTCGTAGCAGATGCGTCCCATGAGCTACGGACACCATTAAGTGTTATGCAATCAACCGTTGAAGTGATGGAAGCAGATCGGGAAAATCAATTCTCGGAATTCTCTAAGCAAATTCTCTTTGATATGAAGGATGAAATTCTGCGAATGAACCGTTTAGTGGGAGATTTGCTGACATTAGCGCGCGTAGATTCAGGAACGATTCAATTGAATATTGAATCCTTTGATTTGCGTGATGTATTGAACCATCTTCTACGAACGATTCAATCGATTCTTGAGCAACGAAAGTTAATGGTAGATGTGATCTCTGAGGAACAAATTCTTGTGTATGCCGATCGAGAACGAATAACCCAGCTGTTGTTCATTTTAATCGATAATGCGATTAAATACACAGGAGATGAGGGAAGGATAACGATTCATTTGAACATGCTCGGAGAAGGTACGAATTCTGGCAAAAAACTTTGTTTTTCCATTCAGGATACTGGAATTGGAATCCCAGAAGAGGAGAAGAGTCGGATATTTGAACGTTTCCATCGGGTTGATAAAGCACGTTCTAGAGATCATGGTGGAACCGGATTGGGGCTTTCTATTGCCAATTGGATCGTGAAGGAGCATGGAGGTAGTATTCTTGTCGAAAGTACGATGGGAAAAGGAAGCACGTTCACGATTACCCTTCCTCAATAAATGTTAATAAAAATAACACAATTTTTTAATGGGAAATTAAGGTTTTTTGTATAAAATAAGTTTGTGAACCTTTATTGGAGTTGAAAGTCAATGAAAGAAGATTTTACTCTGCCCGGCAATATTGAGGAACTAATGGAACTCTTAGAAACTGAAGATATACAACAAATAGCTCATTGTCTGGTAGATAACTATTACAGGCAGGCGTATGAAGAGTATAACGGCTGATTGTAAGGCCCTTCGGGAAGAGGGGTCTTTTTCCATAGTAACTCGCCCTGAATTTTTCTTTACTTCTAATTTTTTTCATTTAAATGTTTGACACTAGTACTATTTTATATAAAAATAGGAATACTAGAGGAATAGAATTTTTTCCAGAAGGGAAGTGTCGGGGATGAACATTGATGAAAGATGGCAAGAAGTGGCCCTCGTTGATATAGCATACGAAGTTTTGAACAGTTCCACCAAATCTATGAATTATCGTGATATTTTTAAGGAAGCAGCAAGTATGAAGGGTTTAACAGATGAAGAGTTGTTAGATTTACTTCCACAGGTATTTACAGAAATGAATTTAGATGGTCGTTTTCTGTGTATTAGCCCTAGTGAATGGGGATTGAAGAAATGGTATACGACTCAAGCAATTGAGGAGTCTATTGAGGCCTTGGCTCGCAGTAAGGGTATTGATGATGATGACGATGCCTATGGCTATGAAGATGAAGACGATAGTGAGACAGATTATTCAAATGATGGTGATTATGATACGATCGATGATGAAATAGATGAGGTTGATGAGGAAGAAGAAGGCTTGGATGAGATCGAGGAAGATGATGAAGAGCTAGATGAGGGTTTAGAAGTTGATGAGGATTTCGAGGAAGATGATTCAGACTTCGAATCAGATGATTCCGGTAATGACGATCATGAGGATGAAGACTAGAATTTCAAAAAAACCTTGACAACCAATTCCTCCTCTTGTAGTATATTCGTTGGGCTATTTAAGCAAACAGTGAAATAGTTAGTTTTATTATATGTCTATATACATAAACAGAAGTGCCCCTTTCATGAAACAATCATATCGGTGCACTTTTGTTTTTTTTTTATTTAATTAGCAAAAACTAGAAATTAAAGATTAAGGTGGACTATTCGCTGCGCTGATGTGTAGACGGAATTTGTGAAGACTTATAAATTCGGGCACAACAAGAAAGAGGGGTTTTTATGGCAAAGTATATATTTGTAACCGGGGGAGTTGTATCTTCCTTAGGTAAGGGGATCACAGCAGCTTCGCTTGGACGGTTACTCAAAAACCGTGGATTGAAAGTAACCATCCAAAAGCTAGACCCATACATTAATGTGGATCCTGGGACCATGAGCCCTTATCAGCATGGTGAAGTATTTGTTACCGATGATGGAGCGGAAACGGATTTGGATTTAGGGCACTATGAACGGTTTATTGATATTAACCTCAATTCCAATAGTAATGTGACAACTGGGAAAATTTACTCCTCGGTTATTAACAAGGAAAGACGTGGAGATTATTTAGGAGCGACTGTCCAAGTGATTCCACATATCACCAATGAGATTAAGGAAAGAGTATTTCGTGCGGGAAGAACCGGTGACGTAGATGTTGTCATTACTGAGATTGGCGGAACCGTGGGGGATATCGAAAGCTTGCCTTTTCTAGAGGCAATTCGCCAAATTAAGAGTGACATTGGCCGGGAAAATGTGATGTATATTCACTGCAGCTTAATTCCTTATCTTGCTGCTGCAGGTGAACTTAAGACCAAGCCAACCCAGCATAGCGTGAAAGAATTGCGCAGCCTTGGTATTCAACCAAATGTGGTGGTTTGCCGAACAGAGAAACCGATCTCTCAAGAAATGAAGGATAAGTTAGCGTTATTCTGCGATATCGATCCAAAAGCGGTTATCGAGGGAAGAGATGTGGAGACCTTATACGAAGTGCCGCTTATGTATAAAGCACAAGGTCTTGATGACTATGTGGTGAAGCATTTAGGATTGCAAGCTAAGGAAGCGGACATGGTAGAATGGGAAAAATTGGTTCACAAGGTGCAGAATCTTTCACATACAACCCGAATTGCCATTGTAGGTAAATATGTCTCTCTCCATGATGCTTATTTAAGTGTGGCGGAAGCTCTCTATCACGCAGGTTATGATAACGACTCTGATGTGGAGATTGAATGGGTTGATGCTGAGGATATTACGCAGGAAAATGTGAAAGAGGTATTGGGCCATGTCGATGGAATTTTGGTTCCTGGAGGCTTCGGTGACCGTGGAATTGAAGGGAAAATTGCGGCTACTCGTTATGCTAGAGAAAATAATGTGCCATTCCTAGGAATTTGCCTTGGTATGCAAATTGCTGTAATCGAATATGCACGACACGTACTTGGGTTCCAAGATGCGAATAGCTCTGAGATTAATCCAAATACACCATATCCTGTGATTGATTTATTACCTGAACAAAAGGAAATTGAAAATCTTGGGGGTACGATGAGACTTGGACTTTCTCCTTGTAAGCTTGAGGAAGACAGTAAGGCCTACCAAGCCTATGAAAGTTCATTGATCTATGAACGCCATCGTCATCGCTATGAGTTCAATAATCAATACCGGGAGGATATGAAGAAGGCAGGATTTAAATTCTCTGGAACTTCTCCGGATGGCCGTTTAGTTGAGTGCATTGAAGTGGATCAACATCCGTGGTTTGTTGCCGTGCAATTCCATCCTGAATTCACGTCTCGCCCAAATCGACCACAGCCATTGTTTAGGAAATTTGTTCAGGCAGCATTGCAACTAAAATAGTAATTGTCAGTTTTTGACGTTATTAAATTCAAATATTTAGCAGGAATTAGGGTCCCCTTT
>DATFAS010000120.1:0-18344 GCA_035254305.1 Bacillota bacterium | reverse complement strand
GACTTCTGTTTTCTCAAAGCGGTGCTTAATCATGACGCCTGCCCGTAGGTACTTGTGTATAAGTGAGATGACTCGTCCATCTTTGATCGTTCTCGATAATACTTCAACAAGCTTGCTTTGGTTTACCGTGTCAAAGTATTTCTCCAGATCCATATCGACTACATATTTGTACCCTTGCCCAATATTGTTTTGGCTTTTCCTGATCGCATCATGTGCACTCCGTTTGGGGCGAAACCCGAAACTGTTCTCGCTGAACTGCTTCTCGTAGATGGACGTGAGTATCTGGGCGATAGCCTGTTGAATCACTCGATCCACGACCGTGGGAATTCCCAGATTTCTCTTCTTCCCATCCTCTTTCGGTATTTCTACCCTTCGAACAGGGTTCGGACGATATGTACCATCCAGAATGGAATGTTTGATTGTCTCTCCGTTTTCTTTGAGATATTGTAGAAGTTCATCTACTCCCATCCCATCCACTCCGTGAGAGCCTTTGTTTGCTTTGACTCTCTTGAATGCTAGATTCATGTTGTCTCTGTTCACAATTTCCTCAAGCAACCCATCCTTCGACCAGCTTGCGTTGGTGTTGTCGGTTTCAGATATCCTTACAGGACTGTGCACTCCCGCATATCTTTCGTGTTCCGCACTATTTTTCTGCATAGAGCCTTCCAAAGGAAGTTGGCTGCCCTTCACTCCTGTTTTGGTATCTTTCATTGACCTACACCTCCTAAGGTTCAGCCCTTCCCGCATGTCGTCGACTACATGAGGTACTATGGCTTCTGCTGACTTCTCATGACAAATCTTGTTTCAACCGTGACTCGAAAGGGATCTCCTCACGTCCATGAGATCTCCCACGGTAAGACGATTCACTTTCCCTCCATGTACCCACATCATTTACATTGATATGTCCGTGTAGTTGATTGGACTTCGCTTTGTTTGGCAAGCTCATCCCATATCTTATGCCTGATGATATTCGTGTTCCTTGGGTCAGAGTTTTGTCTCCAGCTTCCTTCAGATTCCACCTCACGGTGGACACCCTTGCTCTTGACTAGTGGTTGGTAACTACAAACCCCCACAGTGGACTTTCACCACCTAGTTAATCGCCATGCGTGGCACACCAAAAGGTGCAAATCTTTAAGGATCTGCACCTTCTAAATTCTTAAGTGTGCTTAGGCTTGAAGGTTTTACAACAGGTAATGGCAGCGGTCGAGGCAATATCATGATGATCGGTACCAAGCTCTGCTGCCATTTCAGCAACATAAGATGCATGTTGATCTACGTCAACCATAATTTCAGATGCAGTACAGTTATTTTCTTTGCCCCAATAGGTGCAATTGGACACTGAGCATTTTACATTAACGTCTGGCATATACTTACCCCCTTTACGATCTAGTTTCTCCAATTGACTTCAGAGATACAAGTGCCATTTGAAGTCATAGCGGCCCATTATTTTCCTGTTTGGAATGCTTAGATTCGATTCATATTATGAAAGTGCTCAAGCACGCACCTTACCATTTTAAGAGGGGGAACTTTCGTGCCAAATCAACAAGATCAAGCACAACAAGCCATCCAGCAAGCTAAGCAAGCCATTACACAGGCTCAGGTTACTTCGGATGTCCAGCAGCTTCAACAAGCCCAGCAGCAATTGCAGCAAGCTCAACAACAGTTGCAGCAGGCAGTAAGTTCTAGTGCGGGTATGAGTGTAATGGAGCAAGCCTCCGCGTCACAGCAGGCAACCTCAAATCAAGCAGCCCAGCAATTACAGCAAGCTAAGCAGGCAATCCAAGAAGCTGAACAAAACTTGCAGTAGAGGATTGGAGAGCTGCTTACTAGCAGCTCTTTTCTTTATTTCGATCCATGATTAGCATAAGTTCTTAAGCAGCAAAAAAAAGCCGCCTGCTGTGAGGGGGCGCAAGACGGCTATCCAATGATTGCTGCACATTAAAATAGACGAAAAGAAACAGATGAAGGTTTCAAAAAGAGAAAAAAATCATCTTATCCTAGTGGATAAGATGATGAACAGCGCAAAAACTATAGAGCTCGAGCAAGAAGATCCATAATGTGAACAGCTTCCATTTGCCCACTTAAGCCTGCTCGAATAATTCCTTGCCTCATTTGCAGTAAACAACCAGGGTTGGCTGCTACTAGGATATGTGCTTTGGTTTCCTTAACGTTTTCCATTTTTCCGTCGAGAATTTGCATGGAGCTATCAAAATGTACTAGGTTATAGATACCAGCAGACCCACAGCAGCTATCCGCGTTTGCCAACTCAACATACTCTACACCAGGAATACTTCGAATTAATTGGCGTGGTTGATTTCGTATACCCTGCCCATGTGCTAGGTGGCAAGAATCTTGATAGGTTACACGAGCTTCGATCGGGTGTTTAAACGTGAGTGGAGGCAATTCAGCCAATAATTCATTGGCATCTCTCATTTTGCTAACAAAGGCCATAGCTCGTTCCATCCACTCCGGCTCATTATGGAACCAGTGATGATATTCTTTAAGGGCGGCACCGCAACCTCCTGCGTTATTAACAATAAAATCAACATTTGCCTTTTCGAAGGCTTCAATATTACGTTTCGCAAGATCACGAGCACCATTCAATTCTCCAGAATGGGCATGTAATGCCCCACAGCATGCTTGTTCCTCAGCGAAAATAACTTCACATCCAGCCTTCGTTAAAAGCTTAGCGGTTGCCTGGTTCGTTTCATAAAACATAACGTCCATGATACAACCTGTAAACATACCCACGGTGAATAGTTTCTTGTTTTCAGATGGCATGACCTTTAGACGTTTCTTGCGTTCACTTGGTGAAGCAATTTTCTTTACGGCTTTTTGCATTTCTGCCATTTCCCTTGGTAAAACTTTCATTAAACCAGTCTTGTCAGCCAAGGATTGTAGACCAGCTGCTTGAGCTGCCCACAATGCAGTTCCTAATACTTTCATTCGTTTTGGATGAGGGAATAGTTCTTCAAAAACAAGCTTACGTACAAAAGGAGTTTTTTCAGTTAGCTTCTTATTGTCTTGAACGACTTCCCTAGCTGTTTCAATCAGGCTACCGTAAGGAACACCTGCTGGGCAAGCTGTTTCACAAGCCCTACACCCAAGGCATGCAAACATATTTTTCTCGAATTCTGCATCAAGTTCTAGCTTCTCTGTAGCAACACCCTTCATTAAGGCGATTCGTCCTCTTGGGCTATAGGATTCCATCCCTGTTTGCCGATAAGTAGGACAGCTTGGAAGACAGAATCCACAATGCATACAGTTCATAATTTCATCCATGTTGAACTTAGAAAGCAGACCATTGCTTGACTTCGTAATATCTAAGGTTTCACAAGCTGGTGTCGATGCATTTTTTGTAAACGTGCTCATTTCTTAACCACCACCCGGCGACGAGTACTATTTGCAAACATTTTTCCAGGATTCATGATGTTGTTCGGGTCAAATGCTTCTTTAATTCTTTGCATAATATCAATGCCCCCAGTGCCAACTCTCAGTTGAAGATAATTCATCTTAGCCATTCCTACTCCGTGTTCACCCGTAATGGTACCACCAAGGCGAATTGCAGCTTGGAAAATCTCTTCAAAAGCTTGTTCTACACGATGGATTTCTTCTTTATTCCGTTCATCAGTCATACAGGTTGGATGTAAATTTCCGTCTCCGGCATGACCAAAGGTACAAATTTGCAGATCATATTTCTTGGCCACTCGTTCTACTTCTTCTACTATTTCTGCTAGGCGGGAACGAGGCACAGTGGCATCCTCAAGAATAGTTGTTGGGCGTAAACGTGATAGTGCTGATAGGGCAGCCCTTCTAGCAGCTAAAAGCTTAGCTCCTTCTTCGAATGTTGCCGCTACTTGTACATCTGCCGCTCCTTCTTCACGGGCAATGGAAGCAATTTTATCAATATCACGAATAACCAATTCTTCAGGCCCATCTTGTTCAATAAGGAGCATGGATCTCATCTGAAGAGGTAGGCCTAATTTAGCGAAATCGTCTACTACCTGCATCGTTCCTTGGTCAAGGAATTCGACTGTTGCAGGAATAATCTTACTTGCAATGACTTTCTCTACCGTTTTGGCAGCATCGACAAGGTTCGTATAATAGGCAACTAAAGTTCGTTTTGTCTCAGGTAATGGAATGAGCTTAAGCGTAATCTCTGTAATAACGGCAAGTGTTCCTTCTGACCCCGTAAGGAGGCGAGTCATATCATATCCAGCAACATCCTTAACATTTTTCCCCCCGCAGCGAAGAATTTCTCCATTAGGAAGAACATATTCCAGTCCCATGATATAGTCTTTGGTTACCCCGTATTTAAGACCACGCATTCCACCGGCGCATTGAGCCATGTTACCACCAATCGTAGAGATCCGCATACTACCTGGGTCTGGTGGATAGAAAAGTCCTACCGCTTCTACGGCCTTATGGAAGTCAGCGGTCACTACTCCAGGACCTATGATAGCGGTTAAATTTTTCTGATCAATTTCATAGATCTGATTAAGACGATTCATATTCAGGACGATTCCGCCTTCAACTGGAATCGTGCTTGCAGCAAGATTCGTACCAGAACCTCTAGGGACAATCGGAATAAGATGTTCGTTAGCAACCTTTAAAATTTCGGATACTTCTTTCGTATTTGCAGGTCTAATCACAGCATCTGGCATGGATTGGAAGATTGGCGTTGCATCATACGAATAAGCAAATAAATCATTTGGCGTATCAAGATAATATTGCTCACCAACAATCTTCACTAATTTTTGTTTAATTTCTGGAGTGATCTTGGTTCCTCTAATCACTTTATCCTCTCCCATAAAACAAACACCCCTTTCACTTCGCAGGTCATCTGATGAATTTTGAATTTAGTCTATCATATTCCTGCAAAATTGTATAGACTAATAGATATGCATTTATTGAGTGGGGGATCAGGAGTGGATTTAACAAAGAAAAATTATGAAATTATTGCTGAGGAGTTACAACGAATTATAGAATCAGGAATTATTAAGCCTGGTGAGAAATTAGATACGATTGAGAATTTAGCGAAGCAATACCATGTTGGGCGTTCAACTATACGTGAGGCACTAAGCCATCTAAAGGCTCGTGGATTGATTGAAACCAAACAAGGTGGCGGGACTTATGTCTTGCAGAGTTTGGATAAAAAACTAGAGATTGCTGCGCAGATCGATGATTTTAAAGAACTTCTAGAGGTTCGCAAAATACTGGAATTAGGTTGTATTGAATTAGCCGCTATGAACCGTACGAATGAGAATATTCAGGAGCTCACTCGGATTGTTGAGCAGATGGAAGATGCCGTTGGGAATGAAGAAATCAGTCAAGTTTATGATGTTAACTTTCATTTGGCCATCGCACGCGCCAGTCAGAATCACTTATTACAGAAAATGATGGAGAGTATTTCCTCCTCTATGATCCGTACTATACGAGATAGCCGAAAATTATGGATGTATAGTGAGAGTCAAACAGCTCCAAGACTATTCGAAGAGCATCAGAAAATGTTAGAAGCAATTATTGAACAGGATGTCCAATTAGGCATAGTAACAATGAGCAAGCATCTACAGAAAGTAGAATCCGTGGTTAAGTCCTAGAGGCTTAATTACGGATTTTACCCTAGGTGTATAGACATTTATAAAAAGAATTCGAATTCCGTCTCCGCATTAGGGCAACTCGACTGCCACCTTCACTTAAAGGCTTATCGCCAGCCAAGTTTACTTTTTTAATTTTTTTTAATTTACCCTCTTGCCAAAATGAAAGCTACCCCTCTATAATTATACGTATGTTCAAATTCATCAGGTGACCATATAACATGATGAATCAATTGAAGCGTAAAGGGGGATAATTTAACAATTAGATATTTTTTGTAAACGGTTACGGAAAACCAATCCTATTTGACAAAGAGGTGTTAAGCTATGACATGGACACAAGTTTTTACCCCGGTTGGTGGTAATTTGGGTTTATCGGCCCTTGTTGCACTCCTACCTATTCTTTACTTTTTCTGGGCACTCGCAATTAAACGAATGAAAGGTTATATTGCGGGTATTACAACCCTTCTCTTTGCCATACTTATTGCTGTTTTGGTATATAAGATGCCAACAGGGATGGCTGTTATGTCTGCCATGCAGGGTGCTGTCTATGGTGTTATGCCGATTGGTTGGATTATTATAACCTCCGTTTTTCTGTACAAGCTTACAGTAAAGACTGGGCAATTTGATGTTATTCGTAATTCAGTAGTATCAATCACAGAAGACCGCAGACTACAAGCATTGTTGGTAGCGTTTTCGTTTGGTGCTTTCTTAGAAGGTGCTGCAGGATTCGGTGCACCCGTTGCAATCTCGGCTTCCTTGTTGGTTGGTTTGGGCTTTAACCCACTTTATGCAGCAGGACTTTGTCTAATCGCTAATACTGCGCCAGTGGCCTTTGGTGCGATTGGTATTCCCATTACTGCGATGGAAGGACCTACTGGAATTGCAGCTATGGAAATCTCGAAAATGGTAGGTCGACAGCTTCCTTTTCTTTCAGCATTTATCCCTCTTTATCTTGTTTTTATCATGGCTGGTTGGAAAAAAACAATGGAAGTTCTTCCTGCCATTCTTGTTTCAGGCCTATCCTTTGCCATTACTCAATATTTAACCTCTAATTTTCTTGGACCAGAACTACCAGATATTCTCTCTTCTTTAGTTTCATTGGTGGCTCTTGCCTTGTTCCTTAGATTTTGGCAGCCAAAAACCATTTTCCGTTTTGCCGATGAACCAGCCTTTTCTGAAGTAGCTGCTGCTTCCCAACGCCAGGCCAGCAACCAAGTATCCTATACTGGTGGACAAATTTTTAAGGCGTGGTCTCCATTTTTAGTATTGACTATATTTATTTCTGTTTGGGGGATTCCAAGTATTAAACCGGCCTTAGTGGGGAAATACACCGGAGGGAACTTTATTTTAAACATCATTAACTCCATTAGTAAGTCTACCACCTTCTACCCGAATGTTCCTGGACTGCATAATCTAATTATTGGAGCAAATGGAAAGCCTATGGCAGCACAATTTAAGTTGGAGTTATTGGCTGCAGCAGGAACCGCAATCTTACTTGCGGCTATCGTCACGAAGTTTATCGTAAGTATCTCCTGGAAAAATTGGTTTGTTACCTTTGGTGAAACCTTAAATGAGCTTAAATTCCCTATCCTTACCATTGGTAGTGTTGTTGGTTTTGCTTATGTAGCCAATGCCTCAGGCATGAGTACAACTATGGGAATGCTACTTGCAGGAACGGGTGCCTTATTCCCATTCTTCTCCCCATTCTTAGGATGGTTAGGTGTATTTATTACGGGATCTGATACTTCCTCTAACCTCTTGTTTGCAAACCTGCAGAAAGTTACGGCAACATCTGTTGGTATGAATCCTATACTTGCTCTTGCTGCAAGCTCAAGTGGTGGTGTTACAGGGAAAATGATTTCCCCTCAATCCATCGCAGTAGCTTGTGCAGCAGTAGGATTAGCGGGAAAAGAGTCAGATTTGTTCCGCTTCACGATTAAACATAGTTTATTTCTAATTTGTATTGTGGGTATAATCACCTTCTTACAAGCACATGTACTGTCTTGGATGATTCCTTAATAAAAAAACCAGTGCCTTATATAGTGGGCACTGGTTTTTTTACGTATAGCGAATGACTTTCTATCTCCGCATATGGACAACTAGCCATCCTTTACTCTAATGAGGAATTAGGAATGGGAAAATGAAGGCTAAAGGTTGTCTGCTCATCATCAGACTCACAACGAATAATTCCGAGGTGTTTTTCCATGATCTGTTTACAAACATACAATCCGAGTCCTGTTCCCAGATCCTTTGTTGTAAAAAATGGCTCAAAAATAGTTTTCTTTAGCTCAGGAGGTATTTGCGGACCATTATTCCGAATGAATACTTGGATTGAATTTCCGTCATTGATCGTTTGAATATATAGTTTACGTTTTTTCGAAGAATATTGAAGCGCATCAATCGAATTAATAATGAGATTAATAATAATTTGGCGAATTTGATTTTGGGAAGCATAGATCATGAGCATGGGGTCGAGTTCTGTTAAAACCTCAACTTCTCCATCCACAATACTTGGGTACAAAAATTCTAGTGTTTCTTCTATTAATGCTGTTAGATTACATTCAATTTTAATATCCTCATGTATCTCTTTTTTAGAAAAAAGAAGAAATTGAGAGATTCGAAAATTTAATTGATTGAGTTCGTGGGACATAATATCCAAATATTCAAGGGAAGGATATCGACTTCGTAATAATTTCAAAAAGCCCATAATAGATGTAAGGGGATTACGAAATTCATGAACAAAGCTTGAAGACATCTGCCCTAGAATCGTTAATCGTTCTTTATGTGTTCTCTCAATAAATCGAGTTCTTTCTTCGAGAATGGTATTTTTAAATTCTGTATATTTTATAACCGCGTGGTAGAGAAAGCTGTCAAAGCTTTCATTTATTTTTTCGATGGATGATTGTATTTCAGCTAGTGTAATTTCTTTAAATGGAAGATGGGTTAGAAAAATGTTTCTTCCTTGATTGATATTATATACAAACTCCCCGATATTCACTTCTGCCTGCACTCTTTCACAGGCTACCTTTTCAGCAAGTCTTTGGATATGATCGAGAGTAGTTTGCCCTGTCAGGTATTGAAGTACAAGATGGAACATAGATTTTCCATTTTCTTTAATATAAACATTGAATTGGTCTTTTTCTGATGTGATTACCAGTGAATACCATTGTTCTAACATTTCTTCTGAATGTAGATCCAAATATTCAGCAATCCGATTTCTTATATTCACCAACTCAGATACACCACCTTCCATGCGCACATCTCTTTCCATTTTATAGCATGAAAGGTGATTATTCTACAAAATTATCCTTTTCTCTAAACGTATACCCTGCTGCTCAACCATAGATGGGGTTTTTGTTAGATTTTAAATAAAGACTACGCGTTGTAGAAAGTCTATAGAATCAGTTGATAAGCATCCCGTGCCATAACCAATTCTTCGTTGGTCGGAATGACCATAATTTTAACCGGTGAGTATTTACTACTGATGAATCGTTCGCCCATCAAATCGTAGTTGGCCTTCGTATCAAGGAAAACACCCGCATATTCTAATCCTGCGCATACTCTTTCACGAATTTCTGGACTATTTTCTCCGATGCCTGCTGTAAAGATAATTCCATCCACTCCATTAAGTCTTGCTAAATAAAGCCCAATATATTTATGAAGCTTGGTTGTAAAGAGGTCAAGCGCAAGACGGCAGCGTTCATCCCCTTCATTGACACCCTGCAAAACCTCACGAATATCATTAGATCTTCCCGAAATTCCGAGTAATCCACTTTTCTTATTCAGTATTTTCATTACCCCATCGATATTTGTATCCTCAATTTCTGCGATATAAGGAAGAATACCAGGATCCACATTTCCACTCCGCGTGCCCATTGATACCCCAGCAAGTGGTGTAAGGCCCATGGAGGTGTCGTAGGATTTGCCATAGCGAATTGCTGTTAAAGATACACCATTACCAATGTGGCAGCTAATCAAGCGCAGCTTCTCACGAGGGATTTCAAGCATCTGTTCGGCTCTTTCCATACAGTACCTGTGGCTTGAACCATGAAAACCATATTTACGGATTTGATGATTTTCGTAATATTCATAGGGAATTGGATATAGGTAAGAAGATGGTGGCATCGTCTGATGGAAGGCTGTATCAAATACAGCAACCTGGGTGATTCCAGGGAAAAATTTCTCCGCACATTCAATCCCAAGTAAATTCACCGGATTATGCAGCGGTGCAAATGGAATCAGTTTACGGATCTGCTCCTTGACGGAACTGTTAATCATTACAGAATTTTTGAAGCTTTCTCCTCCATGAACGATACGATGTGCAACAGCGTCAATAGGATAGTCTTTTACTTTTTCGGCAATAGATTTTATGGCTGATTCATACTCATCTTCTCTTAATTGTCCTACTGTACCCGATACAAGTAAGTGTTTAGATGGCATTTCATATAATTTATATTTAATAGAAGAGCTACCGCAGTTCAAGAGAAGAATCTTCCGTAAGTTCATGATACGGAGCTCATGAAATCCATCTAGCTCAATAACCTCTACTAGATCCCCGTTCTTAAGCCCTGCTGCATTTCCCTCGTCTGTATCTACGTGAAACTCCAAGGCATACTGCGGACTAACTCGGCAAAGTACATTCTCTAGAATAAGAGAACGATCCCCTTTGGTTCGAACCTTAACCCAATCCTTATCCTTCACACCGATCTTCTCCGCATCCTCTGGGTCCATGTGGATATGTCGAGCAGCAAGAATTACCCCTCGATCTAAAGTAATCTTCCCTACGGGTCCCTCTATAGTAATGCCAGGAGTGCCTTCTAAGTCTCCAGAATCTCGAATGGGTGGAGTGACACCTAGAATGTAGCTGTCTGTTCGAGAAATTTCAACCTGAGTTTGGTTTCTTTCAGGACCTAATATGCGTACATGGTGAATCTTCCCCTTTGGGCCTTCAACCGTGACTGATTCCTCTGCAGCATATTGTCCATATTGCTTTAAATCCTTCCATTTCTTAAGCGTATAGCCTTTGCCAAATAAAATTTCAACATGTTCCTTACATAAATGCACGTGGCGATTGGAAATACCAACAGGGACTTTCATGACTGATCTCCACTCCCAACTTCTCTATATTTTTTGACCCTTGCTGGTGTAATTAAAACAAACAGACAAGTTTTTGTGCAATCATTTTCCTTGCATTACAAATATTAGGATAAAAAAAATCGTTGCAATTAGCAACGAAGATTTAAGAATTGTTAATATTTATTCACTTTTGAAGCTCAGTAATCGCTTTATGAATACGACGTAATCCTTCTTCTACAACAGAACGTGGGCATCCAAGATTCATCCTCATAAATCCAGCTCCTTGTGATCCATAAATCGTTCCGGCACTAAGCCCCACCTTTGCCTTTTGGGTTAAGAAGGTTTGTAATTCGTCTGCCTCCATCTGTAAATCACGAAAATCAAGCCAAGCTAGGTAGGTCCCTTGCGATTGAATGAGTTTCACCATGGGGAGATGCTCTTGCAAAAACTTTGCAAGATATTGCAGATTTCCTTGCATGTAATTCATAAGTTCGTCTACCCACACCTCCCCCTCGTTATAGGCAGCTTTAACCGCATCTACTCCGAAACAACTTTCTAAATGAAGCGATAACGTCTGGATTCGATTCTCAAATAGTCTGCGAATCTTTGGATTGGGGATAATGATTGAGGCTGTTTTAAGGCCAGCAATATTAAATGTTTTACTTGGTGCAATGCATGTAATGGATTGTTGTGCAATTTCCTCTGATAGCATTCCGAAAGGCAAATGCTTTTCACCATTAAAGACAAGATCTGCATGAATTTCATCGGAAATGATAATTACTTGATACTTACTGCTTAATTCCCCTAATTTTACTAATTCGTCCCGACTCCATACCCGTCCTACAGGATTGTGAGGACTGCATAGAATCATAACTTTACTTGTTTTCATGGCTTCTTCTAGTAATTCGAAGTCCATACGATACTGACCTTCTTCAAGTATAAGTGGAACTTCCTTCACGGAGCGACCATTTCGAGAGATCACTTGGAAGAATGGAGTGTAAACGGGAGGTTGGATCATGACAGATTCACCCGGTTTCGTTAACACCTCTACCAAGATACTTAAAGCAGTGACAATTCCTGGGCAATAGCATAACCATTCTTTGTTTACCTGCCATTGATGTCGGCGTTCCATCCAACCGATGATGGCTTCATAGAAACTATCTGACATAATTGTATATCCATAAACTCCATGCTTGGCTCTCTCTGTTATCGCTTTAACAACAGCAGGAGGTGAGAGAAAGTCCATATCTGCCACCCACATCGGAAGCACCTCTGCACTTCCAAAAAGCTGCTTAAGCTTGTCCCATTTCATCGAATCAGTATTTCTTCTTTCCACTATTTGGTCAAATGAGTGAGTCATTTCTTTTATTCTCTCCTTTTCTTACTTACCTAAAATGAGGGGATCGATTGTCAGTTCTGATTTTCCTTTGTTATAATTATATCAAATAGCCCTCCTATAAGTGTAGTTAATGGCGTAATGTGAAGCAACGAGCAGGTGGTAGATTTAAATTTTACCATTTGCTTTCTCGCTTGGGTGTATGTTAAATTAAGAAACATCAGGGAAAGAGATGGTTTCATTCCTGCGATGTTCGTGGCATCTTTTTTGTTTCGAACCGTAAATGAGTAACGGGATTCCTACATTTGATTTAGGACGTTAGGCCTTATATGTTGGTAAGCGGAGTAAATTGTGCGGAGACCCACCTGCGGAAGCGGGTTCATGAAACAGATAGGTGTCACGGCATAGGCGGGTGTTATTTTGAAGATGATTAAGAAAACTTGGTTGGCGCCAAGCCTTTAGGCGAAGGTGGCAGCCAAATTGCATTTATGTGGAGATGGAAAGCAGTTAAATTCTTATCTACCAAAAAAGAGGGTGAGTACCCTCTTTTTGTTTTATTTTAGCTTTATTTTTTCTCCGCTGTCCTTAGGAAGCGAAGTAGCCCATAAGTGATGATAATTAAAACAATGCTAAAGGCTCCCCACTTTAACCAATGGTGGAATCGAATTAGATAATGACTCCAATGATCCCCAAAATAAACCCCCAGACTTATAAAGAAGAAAACCCATAGAACCGCCCCTGATAAGGCATATAAAGAAAAAGATCCGTAATTCCAGCGACTTACTCCTGCGGTTATTGCTGTTATATGACGAAAACCCGGAATAAAATAACCTAAAGTAACAGTCCAAGATCCAAAACGTTCAAACCATTTCTCCACTCGATCTAATCGTTCAACTGTTAAATGGATTTTAGGTCCCCATTTCTCCACGAACGGTTTTCCCAACTTATAACCTGCAAAAAAGCTAACGGACATTCCAGTCAAGCTTCCTAATCCCCCAGCCATAACAGCCCAAAAATAATGTAGCTCTCCCTTTGAGACTAAATAGCCAACATAAGCGAGTAATATTTCATCTGGAACAGGAACCCCAATGATCCCAAACATTAATATAGTAAATAAACCTATGTATCCATAATGGGTGACAAACTGAAGGATGCTGTGCTCGATGATAACCTCCCCCTTTCTTTCTCTCTTTTATTCTTCCCCCGGGACGAAGCGTAATCATTCAATTTTTTGCTGCCCATATAAAACTTATGATACATTGAGATGAGAAAAAAAAACAGAAGAGAGGGTAAAAAAATGAATTTTGATCGTAACTTGGAGAAATATGCTGACCTTTCGATTAAAGTCGGTGCCAATCTACAGCCTGGACAAAGCTTAGTCATCTTAGGTGCTCCTATCCATGCAGCGGACTTTGTTCATCGTCTTGTTGATAAGGCGTATGATATGGGAGCTAAGCATGTTCATGTGGACTGGAATGATGAAGCATTAACCTTGATCAAGATGAATAAAGCTTCAGAAGAAGCCTTGAAGGAATATCCGATCTGGCGCGCTAATATGTTAGAGGATCTAGCAAAGGAAGGTGCAGCCTTTTTAAGTATTAGCTCCTCTAATCCCGATTTACTTAAAGAAGTGGATCCTGAAAGAGTTTCCTTAGCAAATAAAACTGGTGCAGCGGCATTGGCTCCTTTTCGAAGCTACATACAAGGGGGCAAGGTGAACTGGACCATCATTGCAATCCCTAATGAAGAATGGGCAGCAAAAATATATCCAAATGTTGCAGATGCAAAAGAGAGAATCAATCGTTTGTGGGAGACTATTTTTCAAGTTTGCCGAATAACTGAAGATAATCCTGTAGAGGCATGGAAACAACATATCCTCAAGCTACAGGAACGTTTACAGTATTTAAATACGAAAAAGTATAAATCACTCCACTATACGGCGCCAGGGACAGATTTAACCTTAGATTTAGTGGAGGGTCATATCTGGACAGGTGGTACTCTTTCTAGTGAAAAAGGTATTACCTTTGTTCCCAATATCCCTACGGAGGAAGTCTTTACCATGCCGCATAAGGATGGAGTCAATGGAACAGTTCGGAGTACGAAACCATTGAATTACAGTGGAAATTTAATTGAAAATTTTTCTTTAACCTTTAAAGATGGAAAAATCGTGCATTTTGAAGCAGAAAAAGGCGAAGAAACTTTGAAGAAATTGATTGAAACGGATGAAGGCTCACATCGGTTAGGTGAAGTAGCATTGGTTCCTCATCACTCACCTATCTCGCTATCTAATCTGATATTTTTCAATACGCTGTTTGATGAGAATGCATCCTGCCATTTAGCCATCGGTTCAGCTTATCCCTTCACAATTGTGGGTGGAACCACTATGTCTAAAGAACAATTGCAGGAGCATGGTGCAAATTCAAGTTTAACCCACGTTGATTTCATGATGGGATCAGATGAGCTTACTATTGATGGAATTTCACAGAATGGTGACGTTGAGCCCCTCATGCGTAAAGGGAATTGGGCCATCTAAATAAATAATGTTTGGTTTGTCGGCAGGGTACCTGTTGTCAAACCAAACATTTCTATCTCAATTATTCACCGAGAGCATTTTTGCAGTTCTTAACAAATTCGATCAGTCTTGGATAGCTTTGCTGTATCCCTTTAATAGCGAGTTTTCTCCCCCAATGAGTCAGCCCATACCTTCGAGAGAGGGCTCCGCCAAATTTGGCTAGTCGATTAATATGAGGGAGTGCCATGAAAAATACATAGTCCTCCCTCTTTCCTCCACTTAATTCAATCATCGATAAGAAAGCTTCACGAACGATATCCATCTCTGGGCCCATTCCCATCGTAAAAACCCTACGTCCTAATTCATCAGTACCTTTATAAAAAAGTGTTCCAAGAAAATAGGTAATATTGCTATCGAAATCACCTACAGCAAGTATTTCTTGTTCAGTTGGAATACGTTCACTGGGTAAATCTCCTAAATGAATATGAGCTGAAACAATGGATGAATGGGCGCTGCCAAAGCAAAAATATACGATGTTCATAAGAAATCACCTACCCTTATTCGTCTACCCGAATAAAAGTCCAATCACTTAACGATTTTCCATTTTGACTTAGTGCGTGAGCCCATGCCATTCTACAAATAGCTTCTGATTTTCCCACACCACTAATAAAGATCAAATCAGTTCCTATTTGACCTATAGGTATAACTTTTCCAGGGGTAAGATCAGTTTGTAAAAAGAAAGGGTCGCCGTCAAGGAGATGCTTCATTTTATGGAAGGCTTTAGATCCATCATCTAAACTGTAATACAAGAAATTCATTGATTAATCACCTGTCACAGACCATGTGATTAGTTATTCTACCCTATTTTCTAAGAAAAAATCAGGTTTGTATGACCACTTTTGTTGCTTTCCCTTGTTTTCTTTCCTACCCATTCCTACTATAATTTGGATAGACGTCTTTATAAATAACAGGAGGATTGGATGAATAATGTAGCATCACCCTTATCTTTAGAAAAATGGAATCAGCTAATAGAAGTTGCACGATTTGAAGCACCTGCAACAACCTGGATTAAAGCCGGCAAAATTTTCAATGTCTTTACTGGAGAATTAACAAGTGGGAATATTGCATTGTGTGGGGATCGAATTGCCTATGTAGGGAACAAAGAGCCTATGGTTAATGATTCTACCCATATCATAGAAGCCTTTGATTATACGCTTGTTCCTGGGTATGTGGATCCGCACACACATCCCTTTCAACTGTATAATCCCTTAGCTCTCATGGAGTTTGCCTTGTCACGAGGAACAACTACTTTAGTCCATGATAATTTATATTTTTATCTGAGTATTGGACTTAAACAGTGGGATCAATTTATGAAGGCAATGTCTTTTCTTCCGGTAAAAAACTATTGGTGGGTTAGGCTTGATCCACAGACAAATAGTTCAGACTTGCAGCACTTATTCTCTGAAGAAGCCATCCATTCTCTACTGAGTGCTCCACAGGTCTTACAGGCTGGTGAATTAACAGGTTGGAAGGATATGCTAGAAGGGATTAGCAACCATAGAGAAAGAATGTATATAGCACGCCAAAGTGGAAAACGAATAGAAGCCCATAATCCGGGAGCTTCTGTGGAAACCCTTAATGCGATGGTTGCTGCTGGCGCAACCTGTTGCCATGAAAGTATTACAACAGAAGAAGTGCTTCGTAGACTAAGATTAGGGATGTATGTCTCTTTACGGTATTCATCGATTCGACCAGATCTACCCCATTTATTAAAAGGTATACTGGAAGCTTCTCAAGAGATCTCGATTCCCTGGAATCGCCTCTTGATGACGACAGATGGTTCACCTCCTTTTTATTTTGCACAAGGGTTTACCGATGAATTGCTTAGAATTGCTTTAGACGCTGGTGTTCCACCTGTTGAAGCTTACCGGATGGTGACAATTAATCCAGCTGTATATTATGGGCTTGAACGAGACCTTGGAGCTATTGCTCCCGGTAGAATGGCAGATATTCTTTTCTTAGAGGACCTTCAGAATCCCCTTCCTTGTAGGGTCATGGCCAATGGCCAATTCATTGAGAAGCAAAATCCTTTAGCGAAGGATCTGACTATGGACTGGGAAAGCTATGATATCGTTTCTTGGCCAAAGAAAGAGTGGAGCCCACATGAGGATTGGTTTACTATTCGCTGGGAGAATGAAACCTTTCCTGTAGCCAAAATGCTAAATGCCGTTATTCTTCAAAGGAAGGATGAAAGTCTGCTGATCACCGACGGGGTTATTCAACTTACGAACGAACAGAAGGACTATGTCTATGTATCTTTGATTGATCGGGATGGTAAATGGGTAACAAATGGGATTGTAAGTGGTTTTGGTTGCATAGATGCCTTAGCTAGCACGTATACAGTTTCGCGTGATCTGATAGTGGTCGGCCGTGATCCTAAGCAGATGGCCATGGCGGCCAAGCGAGTATTGGATATGGGTGGAGGTATATGTCTTTATGAAGCAAATGAAATAAGCTATGAGCTTGCTCTTCCCTTACTTGGGGGAATGAGTGAGAAAAGTATGGACGAGTTGATTCCCCTTACCCAGCAGTTGGTCGATCTTCTTAGAGAACGTGGGTACAATCATCAGGACCCCATCTATACGCTTTTCTTCTTAACTGCCACACATCTCCCATTACTTCGTTGGACACATGAGGGGATCGTGAATGTAAAGACAGGCGAAGTGGTTATTACGGCAAACCAGATGAACTAATCGTTCACAAGCAAGACAATAATACTTCAAAATTATTTTGCTGCCCCCTTTGATCTAGGGGGTTTTTCATTTTTTATTCACAGTTAATTCCGAATATCTACAAAATCTAAAACGATCATTCATGTTATAGTATTCACGGGAAATATATTGTTTAAGGAGAGTATTGCCATGCCGTCAAATGTAATTTCTTTACGCAAAGTTAAACGCCGTAAAAAGATAGAGGCAATAAAGGAAATTTTCTTTTCTCCGGTTACCATCTTTATTGCAGGGGTATCTATTGTTGGAGGAATTGGAATATATGGAAGCTACCATATTATGAATCAAAATGAAATGCTCTTAAATATGATGCTAGCAAGCTATTAGAAGAACACAAAAAGAGGCTGACCCCAAAAAATTGGTTTAACCAATTCTTAGCGTCACCCTCTTTAAAAGATATTTTATTTACCTATTTTTTGATTTCTCTGTGGGTTATCTATCGGTACAACTGCGTCTTTCAGTTGACCTTCAAGCTCCTCCATGTATTGATTTTTCTGATCCGAACTCCAATGCAAGTGTTTAGCCATATATTCGGCAACAGAATTCTTCCAAGCTTGAACCCACTGAATATCAAAAAATAGAGCTCCTGTTCTGCGGATAAAGAAATCGGCAGGTTTTGTGACCATCTCTTCACGTAATGAATATTCAACCATTGCCAAAATGTCTTGTGGAAGGCTTCCCTTTTCTGTCTCCTTTGATGATTGATCAAGAATATTGAACACCTGTTCTATATTCGAACCGTACAAACGTACCAGCTTTTCTGCTTGTTCAGCAGTTAATCCATATTTGGTTCCGGCTTGTTTGTACTTTTTAATATAAGTAGGAAATTGATCTGAACCACCAACTTTCCCACCAGAAATCGGCATATTCATGGTGTGGCAAGCGGGGAATGATCCTTGACCCTCCTCATGTAATAAATTTGCGACCAGGTCCACAACCAATTCAGCCATCTTACGGTAACCGGTGAGCTTTCCACCAGCTATAGTAATTAAACCAGATTCAGATTGCCAAATTTCATCTTTTCGTGAGATTTC
>DATFAS010000119.1:0-4560 GCA_035254305.1 Bacillota bacterium | reverse complement strand
GGGCTTTAATTATAATCGATATAAGGAAAATGGTGATTTTATATGCAAGATATTTATCAGAAAATTAGTCGGAAAATGTCTGCTATGAGTAAGTCACAGCTTAAGATTGCCGATTATATATTGGAAAATAAAAATACGGTTCCTTTTTTTACAGTTGGGAAAATGGCGAGAATGACAGGCGTTAGTGAGGCAACGGTTGTTCGTTTCGCAACTTTTCTTGGCTATACCGGGTATCCAGAATTACAGCAGTATTTACAGGACGCATTACAGAAACAATTAACAACGGTAGAACGGCTGGATCTATCCCAACAGGTGTATGAAAGAGAAGAAAAGGGAGTTTACGAAGTCTTCCAAGATGATATGGCTAACATGAAAGCAACAATGGAAAATTTAGATCTAGTTTCTTTCAAGAAGGCAGTTGAGGCCCTGTTAAAGGCTCAGAGGATCTACATCGTCGCTAACCGAAGTGCTGTTTCATTGGGAGTATTCCTTCAATATTACCTTAACATTATTTTAGGGAATGCTGAATTACTTCAAACTGTGGAATCTGCAACAGACTATTTGAACAAATTAAGCCAAGATGATGTGGTATTGGGGATCAGCTTTTCACGTTATACGAACAGTACGGTTGAAATCTTTTCTTACGCGTGGGATGTAGGAGCTAAAACCATTGCGATCACAGATAACCATTTCTCCCCACTGATTAAGCATGCTCATATTTCACTAACAGCAGCAAGTCAAATACCCACCTTTATCGATTCCTTCGTTGCACCGTTAAGCTTAATTAATGCCCTGATTACCATGGTAGGGAGAGAAAAAGGAGAGGAGTTCTCTAATAGATTGCTTAGTCTAGAAAAAATTTGGGAACGATTTGATATCTTCCATTCAAAAACTAATTGAAGTAGATTTTATTGCATTTTTACTTATATGTATGGGTGTTTTTATTCAAAGGATAGGAAAGATTATTCAGAAAAACTAATGGCTGATAATGTGGTAGCCATTAGTTTTTTTGTTTAGAAATTTAATGATCTTCATAGTTTCTTCAAATTTAGGTAGTACAGTATAAAAAGAAATCAATATCTGTAAATAAAAGGAGCTACCTAATGAAAAAGAAACCTATTCTATTAATCCTTACTATTGCATCGATTTTTACATTAACCGGTTGTGGTAGTAGTGATCATATACCAATGACTGAATCTAGCTCAGGTGCAGTGAGTGGGTCAGATTCCTCCAAAAGCGTTGACACACCCGTGTTTTTTACAGCGAATGAAGGTGGAAGTATTTCAAAGGTTGATGCGGTGACAAACAAGGTAATGAACACGATTAAAGAAAATGGAGTCATTCATAATGTACAAGTTTCTCCTGATGGCAAGTTAGTGGGAGCTGTCCTGATTCCCAATATGGGAGACATGGATCATTCCGATTCACATGGTCATTCTATGGATATGCATGGGATTGCATTGTTCTTTGACACAAAATCGATGCAGTTGGTTGATAAAGTGGAGGTTGGTAATCACCCTGCACATATTGTTTTTACTCAAGATGGCAAATATGTACTCGTTACGAATAATGAGGACAATACGATTTCCATCATTGATGCCCAAAAATATAAGGTAGTTAAAACCGTTCCAACTGGAAAGGGACCGCATGGATTTAGAGCTTCTAGTGATAGTAAGTTTGCCTATGTGGCAAATATGGCAGAGGATTCGGTCAGTGTGATTGATCTTACTACCCTACAAGAGAGTAAGAAAATAACGGTTGGTAAGACACCTGTAACAACGGGAATTACGAAGGATGGTCATTCGTTAGTTGTTACATTAAATTCGGAAAATGCCTTGGCCATAGTTGATCTAACGACAAATAAAATGGAGAAAATCCCTGTTGGAGTAGGCCCTGCTCAGGTCTATATTGAACCGGATGATAAGTTTGCTTTCGTTGCAAACCAAGGCACAGAAAAAGATCCTACGCATTCTGTCAGCAAAATTGATTTAACGACAAAGAAGGTAGTGGCAACGATTGACACTGGAAAAGGCTCTCATGGAGTAACTACAAGTGCAGATAACAAATATGCCTATGTCACCAATATGTTCGAGAACACAGTAAGTGTCATTGACAATCAAACCAATAAGGTTGTTTCTACTGTTCCGGTAGGAAATATACCTAATGGGATTAGTTTTAAACAATAATACCCAATAGGGGTAATAACATAGGAATGAGGAGTGTAATTGAGCACTCCTTTTTGTGTGATATGGATAAACTATCTTAAAGAGGACGTTAGGTATTACGAATATTCTATTGAAATACCCTACAGGGGTATGCTATTATTTGAATAAAAGGAGGGGATACATTTTGGATGAGACGGATAAATCCGAGGTCTGTTGTAACCATCAATCGGAAAGAAAGAGTCATCATTCAGATAAAATGAAGACGAATCTTGTCTCACGGTTAAATCGAATTGAGGGGCAGGTTAGAGGTATAAAAGGAATGATTGAGAAGGATGCTTATTGTGATGATGTTCTCAATCAAATTGCGGCCATTCAATCTGCCCTAAACGGTGTGGGTAAGCTTCTTCTTGAGGGCCATATGAAAAGCTGTGTCATGGAACGGATTCAAGAAGGAGATCATGAGGTTATTGATGAGTTGTTAAAAACAATGAATAAATTGATGAAATAGTTTAGAAAATGGAGGGAAAGCGATTATGAAAAATGTGGTATTGAAAGTTGAAGGAATGTCCTGTGGTCATTGTGTAGCATCAGTTGAGGGAACGCTAAGCAAGTTAGGAGCTAAAGGAAAAGTAGATTTAGCTGCTAAAACAGTAGCTGTAGAATTTGATGAGAATAAACTCTCATTAGAGGCTATTACAGATGCAATCGAAGACCAAGGATATGATGTAGTTGCCTAAACGAAAAGCCGCTGTATCCTGTGCAGTGGCTTCCTCTCGATCATTTCCCCACTTTTATATGAAAAATATACTGTACGGGAGTACACTACTTGGAGGTGACGATCAATGTCAGATATAAAGCAAACAACCCTACCAATAACGGGGATGACCTGTGCTGCTTGTGCAGCTCGCATTGAAAAGGGATTGAAAAAATTAGAAGGAGTATCGGATGCTAACGTTAACTTTGCAATGGAACAAGCCTCCGTACAGTTTGATCCAAAAGTTTTGGATGTTTCTAAATTGGAGGAAAGAATCGAACAGCTTGGATATGGGATCGTTAAAGAGGGTGTTGATTTCAATATTACAGGGATGACTTGTGCCGCTTGTGCTGCCCGAATCGAGAAAGGTCTAAACAGGATGGAAGGGGTTACGAAGGCAACCGTTAATTTAGCATTAGAAACTGCACATGTAGAATTTATGTCTGCAACTGTGACCCCGGAAGATATGGTGAATAAAGTCAACCAATTAGGCTATGGGGCAATGTTGAAAAACGAGCAAAATGATCAGGAAACAGATCATAGGCAAAGAGAAATCGTAAAACAGCAGCAGAGATTTATTTTCTCTGCCATCCTTACATTTCCTTTGCTGTGGAGCATGGTTTCTCACTTTTCCTTCACTCAATTTATATGGGTTCCAGATCTATTCATGAATCCATGGTTTCAATTGATCTTAGCCACACCCGTGCAATTCTACATTGGTAAGGCATTCTATGTGGGAGCCTATAAAGCTATACGCAATGGTAGCGCCAATATGGATGTATTGGTTTCCCTTGGAACATCGGCTGCCTATTTTTACAGCCTTTATTTAACTTTAAACAATCTTTATCATCCTAACCAAATGGTTGAGATGTATTACGAAACGAGTGCTGTGCTCATTACCTTAATTATTATGGGCAAATTGTTTGAGGCTTTGGCCAAGGGCCGAACATCGGAAGCGATAAAAAAGCTAATGGGATTACAAGCCAAAATAGCTATTGTGATAAGAGACGGAAAAGAAATACAGATCCCGGTGGAGCAAGTCATTGTAGGAGATATTGTCCTGGTTAAACCAGGGGAAAAGGTGCCGGTAGATGGTGAGGTAGTGGAAGGTCATTCAACGATTGATGAGTCGATGATCACAGGCGAAAGCATCCCTGTCAGTAAGAAAATGGGTGATTCTGTCATTGGGGCTACGATTAATAAAAACGGTATACTTAAAATAAGGGCCACGAAAGTAGGCAAAGAAACGGCATTGGCTCAAATTGTAAAAATTGTTGAGGAAGCGCAAGGCTCCAAGGCTTCGATTCAACGGGTAGCAGACAAAATTTCCGGTGTTTTCGTCCCGATAGTAGTATCCATAGCCATCGTAGTATTTTTCATCTGGATGGTTTGGTTAACTCCGGGGAATTTTTCTAATGCGTTAGAAAAACTTATTGCTGTATTGGTCATTGCTTGTCCATGTGCACTTGGACTGGCAACTCCTACATCAATCATGGCTGGTTCGGGAAGAGCTGCAGAATTTGGGATTTTATTTAAAGGTGGAGAGCATTTAGAGTCCACACAAAAAATTGATACGGTTGTTTTGGATAAAACAGGGACAGTGACCAAAGGAAAGCCAGAACTAACGGATGTCGTCACTCA
>DATFAS010000118.1:0-8496 GCA_035254305.1 Bacillota bacterium | reverse complement strand
GGACTTTTGGAGGATATTTGTTGTTTTTTGTCGAATGAGTATTTAACGTAAGAAAACGTGAATTGGGGACTAAAGTCTATGAAAATAAAAGAGACTGTAATTTTAACTATCGTTTCCTTTTTTTTGTTTCATCAAACTACCTTTAGCCCTGTAGGTCAATTAGCTAGTGCGGATGATTCAATAGCAAGTCAATTAGTTGAACAAGTTGATTGGGATCACCTGGTCTCAGGTCGTTCGAAGAAAGCATCCCTTGATATACCTGTCATTAGACAATTACCTGAGCTTTATAATGGCTGCGAAGTGACTAGTCTTTCGATGCTATTAACAGCTGCGGGAACTCCGAAAGACAAGGTTCAATTAGCCTATCAATTACCAAAGGATTCAACTGAATTCAAAGGGAACTCAATGACGGATATTACTGAATGGGGCGATCCAAATAGTGGGTTTGTAGGTGATATTACAGGAGATGCTAGAGGCTATGGGGTCAATAGTGGACCTATCTATCAATTACTAGGCAAATATCTACCAGATCGGGCAATGAATTTGACTGGTAAGGATTTTTCAGCAGTAGAATGGATGATTGATCAAGGAAGTCCGGTTATTGCGTGGACAACAACAAATTTTCAGCCAACCGATGATTGGGTAACATGGAAGAAGGGAAATCAGACAATTAAAGTTACCTTTAAAGAACATGTTGTCCTCATAGTAGGCTATGATACTAAGTATGTCTATCTTAATGACCCTTTAACAGGAAACAAAAACGAAAAAGCATTAAAATCAATGTTTATAAGTAGTTGGAATCAATTGGGGAATCAAGCGATAACCTTTGCTGGGAAAAAGGCGATGCTTGCATTAAGTGAATAAGATTTCGTAATAATCTTGTTCAATGTTAAAATGGTAGAGGCATTCGATATATAAACGATGGTACATGGTTAAACCTTCTTTCTGGTTGTTATAATGGGAATCGTCCTATACTTTGCTTTAGAATCTTTTTGGAACTTAAAAACCTAGGTCTAAGACCTAGGTTTCCTTATTATCCTGACAGGCTTCACAAACACCCTTGAGGACTATTTCTGTCGATTTCAACTGAAAACGGGAGGAAAGCTGATCAGATGGAATAAGTTCAATATCCTCTTCCTCAATATCCTCCATTTTACTACAGTGTAAGCAGAGAAAATGATGGTGGGTTTGATCAACCATTTCAAATCTAGAGGCTTCCCCAAACCTATATTCACGAAGGATACCCATTTCATGAAGAGAATGCAATGTATTATAAACCGTGGTAAAAGAAAGAGTAGGAAACTCCTTCTTCATGAACTGGTAAATCTCTTCAGCAGTAGGATGATCAAGGCGAAGTAATACATTGATAATGGCAAGTCGTTGAATGGTTACACGACCACCCTGTTGTTTAATCTTATCGATGACTACATCGATCAAGTGTTCTTTCATGAATAAACCCCCGATATATAATCAAACATAAACTGATTGTTAGCCGAAAGAAATGACTTAGCTTTAGTATATAGTGTAGATGTAATAATTACAAATTAAAAAGATATAGCAAAAAACTTTTAATTTGTCCAACCTTTTCGCTATATTTATAATAAGATTGAACCTGTATATAAATGGAAGGGAGTGAAGCAATGAAATTAAAAGGAGTATTTTTACTCATTCTTCTATCTGGCTTCTTCCTTGGCCTTTATTATCATTATTTACTTGAACAGCTATCCGGAATACCGTTTCTTCAAACATTATCAATCCAGGGGAATTCCCCTTATTGGAGAGCAATTTCTTATATTCTTACCCACTTTTTCACCATTCTCTCAAGTCTGTCGATTATCTTGGTTAGCTCTATCATTGTATTAGAAAATCGAAATCCGGCAAAAACGGTTGCTTGGTTATTGATTTTAACGATTTTTCCTGTCATTGGTTTTATTTTTTACATCTTTACCGGTCGAAATGTAAGAAAGAAAAGAAGATATAAATATAAGTTGATCGACCTTAATGACTTACAGGGTCTTATTCATATTTCTTATGATTTTCGGAATGATGATGGACTCAAGGATTTGCTTTATAAACCAGAAAGAATTATACACCTTCTGCTTTATAATGCTAGTTCCCCTATGACTCAATATAATCGTGTGAAGGTCTTAACGAATGGAGAAGAGACATATGGTGCCATGCTGGGTAGTTTGGAAAAGGCTAAGGATCATATTCATTTCATTTCTTTTATTGTTCGGGATGATCAGGTAGGGAGGGAATTTAAACAATTACTTATTCGTAAAGCGAAGGCTGGGGTTAAGGTTCGAATGATTATCGATGGATTAGGGAGTAGAAGCTTACCTTCCTCTTATCTAGATGAACTTAAGGAGGCTGGGGTAGAAGTTTACATTTTTTCACCAATTATTTTCCCTTATTTGCGAAAGGTTAATTATCGAAATCACCGTAAAATTACGATTATCGATGGTAAGGTTGGCTTTGTTGGGGGATTGAATGTTGGGGATGAATACCTTGGCAAAGGAGAGCAGTTTAGTTTCTGGCGAGATACACATATGATGCTAGAAGGGGATTCTGTTTATTTCTTACAGATGATTTTCCTGATGGACTGGAGATTTACAGCCCAATCGGAATTGTCGATGGAAAAGAGATATTTCCCTAGACATGAAGTGAAGGAGCAGCTTTATGTCCAAATTGCAGCTAGTGGGCCAGATTCTGACTGGGAGTATATTCAAAAGGTCTATTTCTCCCTCATTACAACGGCTAGACGAACGGTTTATATAACGACACCTTATCTCATTCCAGATGATAGTATCCTAATGGCTCTAAAAACAGCGGCACTAAGTGGGGTTGATGTCCGAATAATTGTTCCTGAGGAACCTGACCATTTGATTGTGTTTTGGGCTTCCCGTTCTTATTATACCGAGCTGCTCGAAGCAGGTGTGCAAATTTATAGCTATCAGAAGGGATTTATTCACGCGAAAATTGTAATTGTTGATCAGGAGATGGCAACGTTAGGCACGGCTAATTTTGATATACGTAGCTTTCAGTATAATTTCGAAGTAAGTGGTGTCATCTATGATTCTGATGTTGCAAAGAGGCTTGAGGATGATTTTGTTCAGGATATGATGGACAGTGTAGAGATTAAACTACATGATTTTAATAATAGGCCATTTAGCCAGAAGGCAAAGGAATCCATAGCAAGGCTAATGTCACCATTATTATAGAACAAGGAAGGCAAATCCTAAGTAAGGAACTACTTAGGATTTGCCTTCCACTTAGGTTCATGTTCAACTTAGTCTAAATGTGCCCATTTAAAATCAATATTTCCAAGGCTATCAATATAGATATCCTTGATTTTATCGGATTTCGCATAGGACATTGTATAGAAATAGATGGGGATAAAGGGCATTTCGTCCATTAAGATTTTTTCAGCTTCCCGCAAGCTTCTTTGCCTTTCAGTGGCATCTTTTTCTGAATAGGAAGCTTTTATGAGCTGGTTGTATTGATCATTCGTCCAGTAGGTATTGTTATTACCTTGTGGTAGGGTATAGATCTCTAGGAAAGTAGCGGGATCGTTAAAATCACCAAGCCAGGAGATACGTGCAATTTGAAATTTTCCCTTCTTAATATTGTCGAGATGGTCATTCCATTCCGTACTTTTTAAAGCTACTTCAGCCCCTAAATGAGATTTCCACATATCTTGAATGGCTCCTGCAATCTTGGTATGTGCTTCACTTGTATTAATGGAGAGCTCAATGGGTGGCAGCTCGGATATGCCCAGTTCTTCCATTCCTTCTTTAAGAAGCTTTTTGGCCTCTTCATAGTTGGCATCGGGGAAATAACCTTTTTCATTTTCCTTAAACATCGTTGGTGGGACGTAAGCCATAGCAGGCATTTGACCATCTTGCATGATGTTCTCAGCTAACATCTTTCGATTAATGGCGTAGGCAAAGGCTTTACGAATCTTTGTATTGTTAAATGGTGTGATCTTCGTATTAAACTTATAAAGATAGGTTCCGGCAATAGGGAATGTAAGTAACCTTCCGCTTTTTCTTAATTCAGGCATACCTTCAATAGCAATTTCTGATAAGGGTGCACCTGCCCAATCAAGATTTCCATCCTTGAATAGACTGAGCTCTTTATTCGGATCTTCCATGATGGTCATGTCGATCTGGTTTAACTTAACGGTTGTGGCATCCCAATAGGTTGTATTTTTCTCTAAAATAATTTTAGATCCATGCTGCCATTTAGTCGGTTTGAAAGGGCCGTTTCCAACAAAGACGGATGTGTCTTTTTGCCAATCGTTGTTTTTCTCAGCGATCTTTTGATTGACTGGGAAGTATGTAGGAAAGGCAATTATTTCTAGGAAATAGGGTGTTGGATTTGTTAATGTGACTTCAAGAGTTTTTGTATCGATAGCTTTGATACCCACTTGATCAGGTGCTACCTCGCCTTTTTTGACCTTTTCTGCATTAAGGATAGGATATAACTGATAGGCAAATTGAGAGTCATTCTTTGGGCTCAGCTCCCATTTCCATGCGTATTCAAAATCCCCGGCCGTAACAGGGTCTCCATTGGACCATTTGGTCTCCCGTAATTTAAAAGTGTAAGTTTTCTGATCAGCAGAAATTTTAATATTCTCGGCTACTGCATTCTGTGGTTTTCCATCTGGACCGATTCGGGTTAATCCTTCCATTACAGCCTTTATGAGGGCAATTGAGGTTTGGTCTGATATCTGCCCAGGGTTTAAGGAAGTCGGATCGTTTTTCATATTAATGCGAAAGGAATTAGTAGTATTCTGTGATATCTTGTCCTGTTCACGGTGCTCAGATGGTGTTTGTTTTGCGCTACCACCACAAGCTGTTAATACCATACTGAGTGAAAGTAAAGAACAGAGCATGGTATACATGTGTTTATTCAACTTTTGTTCCCCCTCATGTTGTTCTAACCGTACGCACCCTATCACAATTATTCTATCATTTACCCTATAGGATATAAATATTGTATTATAGCTTGTTCCTTATGAATTAGCCTAGGGTTAACTACTAGAAGGAGGTTACCTATGCGACCATGGATTGGAATGACTATCTCCAAGGAAGGAACTGTATTAAAAGTAGAAAAGGATAATATTGAAGCTATTACACAATCTGGAGGAATACCTGTAGTTATTCCGTATGTGGAGAAAGTCCATTTAGTTAAAGAATATGCTAGTAAATTAGATGGCCTAATGCTTACAGGAGGTGGAGATATTGATCCTCTTCTTTATGCAGAAGAACCTATCCCTGCATTAGGTTATGTGGACCCAGAGAGAGATTTTTTAGAGAAAAAATTAGTGGAAGAAATATTAAAGAAAAATAAACCTTTACTTGGGATCTGTCGAGGCTGTCAGATCTTAAATGTTGCTGCAGGAGGGGATCTGTATCAAGATTTATCGTCACAGATAAGAGGAGAATTGATACAACATAAACAGAATGCACCACGGGACCATTTATCACACACCATTAAAATCTTTGATGGAAGCCTTCTGAAAACCATCTTGTCAAAGGATCGAATGAAGGTAAATAGTTTTCATCATCAAGCTGTTCGTCAATTGGCTCCTGGTTTTGAAGTTGCTGCAGTATCTTTGGATGGAGTCATTGAGGCCTTTTATAGTAAAGAGCACCGTTTTGTACTGGGAATACAATGGCATCCAGAAAATCTAATCCACAAATATGAGCATGCTCGAAAATTGTTTGCAGCCTTTGTTAAAGCGTGTGAAGAAAGAAGGTCCCAGTAATGGGACCTTAAACCATTCTATGAAGTTAGGTTATTGAAGGAGATTACCGGAAAGAGATTGTTCAGCAAAAGCAACGAGACGCTTTGTAATTTCTCCTCCCACAGAACCGTTTGCACGAGAGGTTTGGTCTGCTCCAAGTTGAACCCCAAACTCATTAGCGATTTCAATCTTCATTTGGTCCAATGCTTGCGCAGCGCCCGGAACTAATTTTTGGTTAGAGTTGTTATTTCCAGATTGTTGTTGTTGCATTTGAAATTCCTCCTTTGATGGTTGCATTTGAGAGGTTCAATGCCGTACATATATCTTTAACATCTAGAGGAGGAATGATAGCCGGTAGTTACTTCCACTTCTATTCGGAAAATTCCCCGATATCATGTTGTCCGACAATTAGCGTGATAGGGTCAAGGAAAACCTTCGTGATTCCTTTTTTCTCCAGTAGGTTCACTTCAATGTCAGCTACCCGATAGCGTTGAGGTTCGAGTCGATGATCTTCAACTACCTCGAATTTTTTCAAGCCTAATGCTGGGGTAATGAAGGTGACTCCAGGTGATACAAGGGGTAAGGAATATTCTCCATGGTAATAAAGGACTTCCGTTAATAATTCATTATTAAAGTCACAAAGTGTGACCTTTTGATAAACATGGTAATGCATGTTGTTTTCCTCCCATACAGGTAAGTTATCTACTAAAATTCGGTTAAAAAGTGTAAAATCCTGCATCGCTATGAGCATGAATTGTATCCAATCTGTTAAAAATATGATTAAGAGGTTTTAGATTGGAGAATTCGCCAAATCATAGCTGTAGCCTCTGCCCTAGATACTGGACGATCCGGTTGGAAGGTTCCATCGCTATAACCACCTATGATCCCCGCATTTGCAAGAGCCTGGATTGCCGCCTTAGCCCAATGCTGATCGATATCATTAAGGGATGTGACGGTCTTGGTTGTGGTTAGGTTCGGAAAACAACGGTTAAGTACTGAAGCAAATTCAGCTCTCGTAATCGGTTGAGTAGGTTTAAACAATCGATCAGGGTATCCACTCATTACTCCTTGACCTGCCATGGTTGAAATAGAGGAATAGGACCAATCGTTTGATTGAACATCCTCAAAATCCGCTTGTTTACCTGTATCAAATTTCATGAGACGAACAAGTAATGCAGCTACTTCTTCACGGGAGATATTCTGTTGGGGATGAAAGGAATGATCCTCGTAGCCACTAATAAGATTTTGTTTACTTAATTCGATGATTTCTTTTTGTGCCCAATGATTACCTATATCCCAAAAATAAGGAATTTGATCACGGAGGTACATCCATAATTGGGGATCTTCTTGGCCCAGATGCCATCCTCCCCACCCAGCTAGATGATATTTATCCACAAGCTGTATCTTCTGTTTCAGTGTCGAAGCATTGTCAAACCAAACATCCATAGGGCCTCCGTTTGAACTGATTAAGTGAGCAACCATGGAAGAGCTAGCAGAATCAAATTGTATCGTACTATGTTGGCTTTGGGCTAAATCGAGTGTCTTTGACTCCAAGATACCCATCCCTTTTTTCTGATCGGACCAATACCGACCATAAAAGGGTACACCTAATATAAGTTTACTTGGGGCAATTTTTGTTGTCATATATCGTAATGAATCATCGACCCATGATAGGGGAGCAACAGGCCCGCTTGGTCCATTTGGGTAACTATAGTCATATCCCATCACAAATACATAATCAACCATCTTCCCAATGTCTTCGTAATCATAAGAGCCTACCCAACCTTTGGTGTTATCTATTGTTGTGGGAGGAACCGCAATACTAACCGTTTTACCGTTTGGCTTCAGTTTATCCGTAAGTTTCTTTATGAAAGAGGTCTGTAGTTCCTTTTGATCTGGGGTCAGATTCTCAATGTCAATATCCACACCGTCTAGGTTACCTTTAATCACCGCGTTTGCAAGATCATCTGCTAATTTATCCCCATTTTGCATAGCTTTGATAGCCACACTTTGGTTCCAATCGTTACTTATAAAAGGAGTTACAATATAACCCTTTTGCTTCGCATCTTGTACAAATACTGGATCAATCTTTGAAATCAGATTTCCATCATCGGTTAGATGAAAATAGTCAGGGGCAATTGTTCCTACCATTCCAAGCGTTTTATCTAGTTCTTGTTCATAGACAGATGAATCGGATCCATAGAGATAGACCATATTCCTCTTGTTCAACGATTCTGCATAACTAGAGGCACTGAAGAAGGTAATCGTGAACAATAAAGACAGACTTACCCATTTTTTCATTTCCTTTTCTCCCTTGAATGGTACTTCAACTTCCCTTTAACCGTATGCATAAAGGAAAATCTCGTTAAGACTATAATAAAAGACAATGGTGAAGGGGTCATCAGGAAATAAAAGGTAATGGGGCATTTTCTTAGGGCCTGTACATACAATGTACTGAGGTGAATGGGAAAATGGAAAAAAATCGTTCTTCAAACCTTGCACAAGCTACTGGGCTTTTCGTTCTATTTGTTAACATATGTTTGTTACTCTTTATACTAGCTCCGTCAGGCCACTTTAATTTGAAACGTATCGGTGTAGATAGTGTAATTGAGACAGCCATATCTCCGAAGGAATTGCCTAAACCTCGTGAGGATACAGTGTTAGAATGGCGCTTAGTGGATACCTTGATAGATGGAGATTGGCGAGTAGAGAAATATCGGGAATATGAGAAGCAGCTTGATGAA
>DATFAS010000117.1:0-32617 GCA_035254305.1 Bacillota bacterium | reverse complement strand
GTTTATAGGAAAATTAAACCAGTGAGAAAGGATGATTTGTTATGGGACGAATCTCCGTCCTCTCGCTAAAAAAAGAGATTGATGCAAAAGGTGAATATTTCAATCTCATTCTCAATCTGGACGGCCAATTCACACGCTGTTTTTTAAGATCTGATTTGGGACGTAGCGAGCTGCTTCAAAGGTTATACTCTGTTTCCGACATGGAGGATTTGTACACCATTGATAACAAGGCTATACTTTACACTGCCTAAGGAGGTTAATTAACCTCCTTTTCTCATGGGTAAAAAGGCATAATCTTGTCCCCTAGAACATAGATGTAAACAAGGAAATTCTAGGGGGGACAGCAATGGAAGAGCTGATGAAATCAATTATCCTTGGATTGATTCAAGGTATTACTGAATTCCTTCCAATTAGTAGTACAGGACACCTTGTTCTTGGTAGAAAGCTATTTGGAATGGCTGAAGCTGGTTTGTTTCTTGATGTTTTACTCCATTTTGGTACCTTAGTAGCTGTAATAGCTGTGTATTGGGATGATATCGTATCGATCATTCGTAAACCATTTTCACGTTTAACATGGCTATTGATCATTGGAACAATCCCAACTGCAATAATTGGGCTTACATTTGAGGACTATTTTGAGGAGATTTCCATATCGGGTTCAACAATTGGTGTAGAGTTTATTGCAACAGGTTTCATATTATGGATAGCTGAATACTACAAGAGATCTACTAAGATTGGCAAACAGCTTGATCAAGTCACATGGACAGATGCACTCATTATAGGAACATTACAAGGGGCGGCCATTTTACCGGCTATCTCGAGGTCAGGATTAACCATTGCTGGCTCCTTATTTAGAGGGATTGAAAAGGAAACGGCTGCCCGTTTTTCCTTCCTTCTTTCCATACCAGCTATTCTAGGTGCTTGTGTCATTCAGGGCAAAAAGGTTGTTGAAAATCAAACCGAATTAATTGGTTTATTCCCACTATTATTCGGTACCTTCGCTGCAGCAATATCAGGCTATGTTGCGGTAAAATGGATGATCCAAATTATAAAAAAGGGATCACTGAAAATATTTTCTGGCTATGTTTGGGTCTTGGGGAGCTTGATTCTTGTTCTTCAACTACTTGGGAAATGGTGAATCGTGTCGAATTGTCTACAAACGTCAGAAAATGTAGAAAGATTATCATAGGAAATAGGTGTCGTTTCGTCGAAATGTTATTAGGTACCCTTTAGAAGAGAAGGTTTCGTTAATTGAATAGAGGAGGGTCTTCATGGGATTAGGGCTTAACTTTGTTTGTAATAACTGTAACTATGATTCTGGTGTTTTGATGCTATCACAAGGTGACAATCATCCAATCCATAGCATCATCGAGAAGTTCCTTTTTACATACTCGAATGAAATCGACCCACAAATGCTATCCTACCGAATGGATCTATACAAGATGATTGATCTTTATTTATCATCCCATCCGGAAAGAAAATCAACCTATTATTATCATGGTTGTGTATGCTATGGCTGTCGCCGAACCTATGAAATACTAGATTTATTTGAGAAGAAAGCAGAGGAGGTATATGCCGGAGATACTGGATCCTTTAAACTCCCGCAAAACCCCTTGAACCATATATTTGAAATCTCTAATTCGCGATGGTCTAGTTTGATTGGAGAGGAATTACTTTGTCTTTTCTGTGAAAGGATTGTAAAGAAAATATCAAATCAAAGTTTAAAAGCAGGAATTCACTGCCCTAAATGTGAAAAAGGACTTTTACAGGTAGGCAACGATTTTCAGCTTTGGGATTAGCCTCGGAAGAGGCTAATTTTTATTTGACTAAATATACCACTTTGCTAAAATATTCTTGTAATGATTTCATAATAGAAGGAGGAACTTATTTTTTGGAAAAGTATCAAGAAATATCAGTCGATCCCGCCATCCTCTCCGTTTTTTTACAAACAGGTGTTGCAATTGAACCGGTTCTTGTGAAGGATATAGGAGAAGTTACACACCTTATACTAGATGACGAACACAAAATTGTTCATTGCACCACTCAACAATTCATTCGTAAGCTCTGCCAATTCTTATTTCATGATTTTAAAGCACTCCAAAACGGAGTGAAAGAAAAACTTCACAAAACACAACTTCTCCCCATCCCTCTCACTTATCAGTTTGTATTATTTCCACTTAGATCCCTTCCGATCAAAAATATCAAGACACGAGGATTTCTGTGGATTTCTTACAGAAAAGTTACTAAGGCAATAGCTTCTTCCACTCAAAATCTCCAAACTGAAATTTATATGAAGAATGGTTATCGGTTGGTGGTTCCTTATACACGTTCTTTTGTTTTGCAACAGCTAAGAGATGCTCAATTAGTGGATTATTTGTTTCAGGAGGTTCATTTCACCGCGCAACGATTGGCAGTTCCTGCATTGGAAGCAACAAAAGCTAGCCTGCCAGAACAAATTCTCTATTTAGCTGAAGCGATTCGTCATTATAAACCATGATAGGTAGATTTTGCTTTTCATGCTAAGATATGATTAAATCTCTTTAGGGCTTTTTTCTTTACGTTCGTGGGAAAACTAATAGTGAAATATATAAGAAGTGTCGGGGTTCTTATAAAGGAGTGAATAGAAAATTGGAAAATAACCCAAACCCATTACGGGTATTTGCATTAGGTGGTTTAGGCGAAATTGGAAAGAATATGTATGTTGTAGAGTATTTGGATGAAATTCTGGTTATTGATTCGGGCTTAAAGTTTCCAGAAGAAGATATGTTAGGTATTGATTTGGTAATACCAGATATCACTTATCTTATTGAGAATAAGGACAAGGTTCGAGGGATTCTATTGACACATGGGCATGAAGACCATATCGGTGCATTGCCTTTTGTGTTAAGAGAACTTAATGTTCCCTTATATGGAACGAAACTTACTCTTGGTTTATCGAAGGTTAAGCTTCAGGAACACGGGTTAATCAACCGTGTCCAAATTAATGAAATCAATGAGAATACAGTCTTGAAATTTGATCATTTGACTGCTTCCTTTTTCAGGGTGAATCACAGTATACCAGATGCTGTGGGGATAGCTGTTGAAACTCCTCAAGGGATTGTTGTCCACACCGGAGATTTTAAATTTGATTATACACCAGTTGGAGAGAAAGCTGATCTCGCCAAAATGGCAGCACTAGGGGACCGTGGGGTGCTTTGTTTACTTTCCGATAGTACCAACAGTGAACGGCCTGGGCATACTTTATCTGAGAGAACGGTTGGAGAAACGATTAAAGAAGTTTTCCATAAATCAGATGGGCGTATTATATTTGCTACATTTGCGTCTAATGTATACCGCCTTCAACAAGTAATTGAAGCAGCCGATATTTATAGCCGTAAGATTGCTGTCATCGGTAGAAGTATGGAAAATGTTTTTAAAATTGGGGCAGAATTAGGATACCTCAACATTCCAAAAGGAATGTTAATTGATGTTAATGAAATTGATCGTTATTCGGCTCATCAGGTTGTTATCGTATGTACGGGGAGTCAAGGAGAACCGATGGCTGCACTTACAAGGATTGCAACCGGTTCCCATCGCAGTGTAAAAATCTACCCGGGAGATACCGTTATTATTGCGGCTCAGCCTATTCCAGGTAATGCAAGATTAGTGGGCAGAACGATTGACTTACTTATGCGTGCAGGGGCTGATGTAGTATTTGGTTCTGTATCAGGCTTCCATGTCTCTGGTCACGGAAGCCAAGAAGAGCTGAAGCTGATGCTAAATCTATTCAAACCGGAATATTTTATTCCCATCCACGGTGAGTACCGCATGTTAATGATGCATAAGAAGCTGGCAGAAGGAACAGGGGTTAAACCAAGCCATATTTTCATTCTCGATAATGGAGATCCTGTTGAATTTGTTGATCGAAAAGCTTCAAGAGCTGCAAAGGTACAATCAGGTATGGTGCTTATAGACGGTAAAGGAGTAGGCGATATAGGCAATATTGTTTTGCGTGATCGTCGGAAGCTATCTGAAGATGGTCTTATCGTAGTGGTGGTAACTATAAACAAGGAACAATGGAGAATTGTAAGTGGACCTGATTTAGTTACTCGTGGGTTTGTCTACGTTCGGGAGTCTGAAGAGATGTTAAATGAAGCCACACGATTAGTTCAGCAATCCTTACAAAGGCTAACCGAAAGAAATGTTAAGGAATGGTCACAACTGAAATCCAAGGTAATAGATGTATTAGAACCTTTTTTCTACGAAAAAACACAACGAAAACCAATGATTTTACCCGTTATCATGGAAGTTTAAAATAAGAAGAAGCTCAGTTCCTTCAAGTGGACTGAGCTTCTTCGTTTAACGCATGCCTATTGCATCTTCAATGTAATTATTTGCCTGTTCTATATGAAGATTATTAGCGAGGGCAATTTCACTAGTTAAGTATTGACGTGCTTCATCTAGCATCCTTTTTTCATTTGTTGATAGCCCCTTCTCCCGGTGACGCAAAACTAAGCTTTTTACCACTCGGGCAAGGTCAAGGATGTTCCCACTTTTAAGTGCAAGTGAATTTTGGCGGAATCTTTGATTCCAGTTTTCATTTTGTGTATTTTCTGGGTGTCTTAATAATGCCATTACTTCAACAACTGAGGTTGAATCGGCAATCTCTCGTAAACCCACCTTTTCTGCACTATCCATTGGTAGCATGACAGTCATTTGACTTAGAGGGAACGCTAGTACATAGTAAGTTTTTTGTATTCCAAGTACTTCCTTTTGTTCAATTTTGTTAATGATACCAGCGCCATGCATCGGGTAAAATATTTTGTCACCCACGTGAAACAAATTTCCACCCCCATATAATATCTAACAATCTATCCTATGCTATGGGAAGTGGGAATATTCTTTGTTTCATAATAAAGGAATAAAAGCCCTTTAAGTTTGGATGGCCAATACCCGTTTAAAGGCTTCAATCACGCGATCAGGTTGAAAAGGCTTTACAATAAAATCCTTTGCACCTGCTTTAATAGCATCTAACACCATATGATGGTGGCCAAGGGCCGAACACATAATGATTTTTGCATCTGGATCAAGTGCGGTTATTGATTTGACAGCTTCGATTCCATTCATATCTGGCATCGTTATATCCATAGTGACAAGATCTGGGGAAAGGCTTTTATATTTGCTTACAGCTTCTTCACCATTAGAAGCCTCACCGACAATGGTATGTCCATTTTCCTCCAAAATTCTTTTGAGCATAGCTCTCATAAACATAGCATCATCAACGATTAGGATGTTTGCCATAACACAATTCCCCCTTTGTGACAGTTACCATCTTCTATCATATCAATATTCTTGTAAACGTTGAAGAATAAAATGATGACGGTTCATTGAAATTTAATACTAATTGTAAAAAGGAACCGTTCCCTTTTGGTTAGATAGCTACCTACAAAGAACGATTCCTTCGTATTATTGTTGCTGTTTCACACGGTTAAACTCATCGGGAGTATATCCACCAGCTTCTAAGGATTTAGCAATCCATTCAGCTTTCATCGTTTCTGCATCAAATGTAATGGTGACTCGATCAAGCTTTGGATCTATTTTATAGTCTTCAATCCCAACCACATGATCGAGTATTTGCTTTACTTTTTCACGATCAACATTAGTACTTATTCCGAGATTCATAAACTGGTAACTCGCATTATTTGTTGAACCCTCGACATGTCCTACAATTAGTTGGGGAAGCATGGAACCTAATGCTGCTGCTAAAAGCAATCCCATGATAAATAGAAGTTTCCTGTTCATTAGTAGAACCTCCTCTTTTTGATTAGTATTTGAAATTGGGTAAAAACCTATTCTTTCCTGCTTCCCTAGTTTTTTCTTTTTGAGTTGGTAGGAAAACCATATTCTTTGTCGAATTTTTTAAGGAAAGGTAGGATATAGGCAACAGGAGGATCTAAAACATGATTAGAAGCTTTTTCAAAAAGGTATTCTCTTCTTCGAATGAGGTTTCAGCAACGGTTGAAACCTTACAGGAAGCAGTAGAAACAAACAAAACACAAGGATTAGAAGAAGGTCCAATTCACGAACTATCCCCTTCTACAATATATAAGGTGGCCGAAATCGAAGGAAATTGGTTAGAGGCTCAGCTAATACAAAAGCTTGATGATTTGGTTCGATCATGTTTTGAAGAGACAAACCAAGGTGCTGATCAACCGATTCGTATCCGACTTCGTTTAGGGGAAACCCTGCGGGTAGGAATGAATGATTTTGCAGCACGACGTTTGCGAGATTTCCTAGATCTTTGTGAACAGGAGATTATGGACTTAACCTTCTTCCTCGATAAAAAAGATGCAGTGACTATGGAGTTGTATAAAACCTATTTATTACCGGAATCCAATCAGTTAATCAATCCTTTTCTGCGGGATCGGTGCATGATGATTTATGTGACGTCTGAGAGCCTCGCACGGGATTATCATAAGGAAATGGAAGATTTCTTTGAGGCTTTAGGAATTAGTATGGATCCATCTTTTTTTAGTGATTTTGAGCAATTTAAAGAACAAATACTACTCAGTCAAGAAGAAACACAATATTCTTCCGATAAGGAAACTAGGCAGCAGGTAGAGGTTATATCTCCTCTCATGATCGAGGTATCACGAGAAGAAGTAGAGAATGAAAATATTCTTCAACTAGACAAATATATGGAAAATGTATTATTAACTCCACAACAAGCAAGAAGTTATGAATCGAACCTTTTATTTTCGTTCTACGGATTTGGCAAAAATGAGGATTTAGTGCGGATGATGAATCGGAAGGAAATTAAAGAATGGGCATCCATATTGGTTGAAAAGCATCCTTATATTTTTTATTTCTTGAATGATGAGCAATATCCAATGACGAAATTCCTTACTTCGCTTGTTGTAACGACAGAGGTAGAAGATGGAGCTGTTTATTATAACGAAGAGGAGCTTTCTGATTTTAGAGCCTATATACGTGACACGTTAATTAAATTGGCGAATTGGTTGGACCAGGATGAACAAGCGGTTCTTGAGAAATTTGAAAGTAATTTTCAAGAATAGCATACGATTAGCTCTCTAATTGGAACATTTAATCATTTCCGGGCATATAGTAATAGTAATTTTAGGTTCCTATCCAATAGGGCCAATAGGGAGAGATTGTATGTCCAGTGAGATTGCGATTGGGGCAGTGTTAGAGGGTAAGGTTACGGCCATAAAAGAATATGGGGCTTTTGTTGCTTTGGTACCAGGTCGTTCCGGCCTTGTACATATTTCACAAATTGCCAGTGAATATGTCAAACAAGTTGATGATTATCTTAGTGTCGGTGATGTGGTATTGGCTAAGGTGATTGACATCTCCGAGCAAGGGAAAATCTCTTTATCCATTAAACAGGTGGCACCACTTAAGCGCAAGGATGGCAAGGAACCAGAACAAAAAATAAATAGAAAACCAGACCCAGATCAAAGACCAAAAAAAACAAATGATAAGGATCGGATGAATTCACTTGAGGATAAATTGAAGAAATGGATTAAGTCAAGTGAAGAGAGAATGCAGGATTTACAACCAAAACAAAAAAGAAAATGATCGATTGCGGCTCTCCATTTAGGATGGATGCCGCTTTTTCGTTTTCTTTTTGATATACTTTGATTATGAATGACTACAAAATGAAAGGGATGGGGATTTTGAAGAATGCCATACCTTTAAGTAATGAAACAACGGGTCAAATTCTACCGAAGGATCCTTTCCAGGATTTATACACGGAAGTCATGGACGAAGGACGTCGCTATTTTTGGCGAATGAATTCACATCAAACTGTGGAGCTTGTGGTTGTTTTTGAGGATATTGAGGACTTCGATCGTTCACTTGAAGCACAGGTGTCTATTGACTTTCAGACGTATAAGGATATCCTCATACTTGTTGTTTGGACCGTCACGGACCCAGTAAATCCATTAGGTTTTCCTATCAGCTTGGACAGGCTCAATGATCAGGAGATTATTGAACAGATTCTAAATCAATCCACTATATCTATACATTTTCTTACCATGCTGGATGAAGAACTGCTACATATTTATTCACAGACTATTGAGCTTTCTGATGAAGAGAAGGCTATGGCGAATAGGATGTATCAAGCCACTTGTTCTGAGGAAGAGAATAATAGCAATGAGGAAATACTTAGTATGCACTCAGAAGAATTAACAGATAATCAATTAACTCCGTTGGGTACAGGGTATCTGTTGGATTACTCTTCATTATTAAAGAAGGTGGGGGAAGAGCAAGCGAGGGAAAAGATCTTGTCTGCCCTTTTAACCGCAGTTGATTTAGTGAAAGGGCACCCTCGTGCAGAGGTTCGTCAATGCTCTTTTCTAGTCTGGGTTGCGCAGAGAAGTGAGAGGACTTCAAAAGGGGAAGATTCAATTCTGATGGAGATCTATCTTACTCCCCCTTTAGACCAGCTCTTTGATGTTGTTAATGATAACCAGCAAGCAGAAAATCCGCTAAGTACCGTTTTATTAACTTTTACAGAGTTTCTAACTACACTTGAAGCACGACCAGTTGATCGAGGAGCTTTTCCATTATTGCAATATCATGCACAGGTTGTGTCGTTTATTGAACCCGATGAAGAACTAGAGAAGCGATTGACTTCTTTAAGGGAAACAAAACCAGATCCTTATGCTTAATGAACATAAAGGAGAAGTGGTAACGGATGGGGAAGCCTAAAAATATTCAAAAAAAAGACCTAGTTCACGCTGCCAAACAACAGCTACTAAGCCAAGGTCAAGGAAATGTTACACTAAAATCGGTTGCAGATGCTGCAGGAGTTACTCAGGGTGTAATCTATTACCACTTCAAAACCAAACAACAGCTCCTCCTTTCTTTGATCGAGCAATATGAGGAAGAGCTAGAAAAACAAGTATTGGTTGGCCAAAGTTTGAAAGACACTTTAACGAAAGAAATGTATAACTCACAAATTTCTTCGGATAACCAGCGGTTTCTGACGGAATTAGCAGCTTTGTCATTCAATCATAAAGAGCTTAAACAAAGACTAGGGCAGGCTATGCGAAAGAGGATCCAATTATACAGTGAAGTCATGGAAGGAAAGAAATTACATGGAAGACTGCTTACTGCATTAATTGATGGCTTAGCATTACAGTCGGTCATGGATCCTACATTTCCGGAGAGAGAAATGTATCAATTAGCTCTTGAAGTTTTAGATGCACTTGAGGAATAATCGCTTCATAAAAATCAAAACTTAAAGGATGACTGATTCCAGAGAGGAGTGCCATCCTTGCCATACATGTGTCCGATTTGCAATACCCTCAAAGATGTCAACAATGATTTGCCTACTTGCCCAGAATGTAATCATTTGATGGATGACGGGGGGAGGCTAATGGATTTCTTCGATGATTATAGCCCGTATCTAGAAATTGATGGAATGAAAAAGAGTGATGGAATCTTAGATGATCTAAAGTATCATCAATGCCCACATGTATTTGTTTGTATAACTTGTGGTGAAAGAGTGACTAGACTAGTTGAAGAGATCTATACTCCTTAAATGCATTCTTGATGGATGCATTTTTTCTAGGAGACATCGGAATATAGATGGGGCTTGATTTGTAACCATTTTACCTTGAAATATTGCTTACTTTTACCTCCATAGCCCATCATCCAGAAACCATAATCCTCATACAGGAAGGTTGAGAAGTGCATCTTTTGCCAGAATAGCAGGTTTTCTGGGGCACTTTCTAGAATGATAGCAAAATGCTGTTCTCTTGCATACTTCTTCATAGCTTTTACTAGCTGGGCTCCTAGCCCTTTGCCGCGAGTTGTCCTTGGGATACGAATAAGGCCGAGAAAGATTACCTCATGTTCTGCATCAATATTCAGATCAAGTAAAACATTATCAGCAACCATTCCTGCGTCTCTCATCACGTCATTCCAACGAAAGAGATGCCTATGATTTTTTTCTTCATATTCATAAGTAATGTCATTCTCTTCTAGGAGACGCTTCATTTCAGAAATTAGGTCCATTCTTTTTTATCACCTCAGATCTAATGTAATATTTCTTCTTTCTATTTGCATTGTATATGAATTAGATCTTGAATGATAAATTGAGTTGTGTCAATATTGCTACAAAAATGTAAGCCTATTAAAATAGTTAATTTGATCCTAATTTTTTAGAGAAATGAATAGTGAGGTTAAAAAAATGGACGATAATTTGAAAGATCTTGCTGTAAGTCGATTAATAAAAGCCTTTAATTATGAGGGGGCTCTTGAAATACTAGATTTATATGATCAGTTTGATCAAAGCCTAATTCATCTCATTGATAGCTGCAGATGGTCGATGAATTTTGATTTTGCTAAGGCTGAATCCGTTCTCAAAGACTTGCCTGAGAAGTATATTCTTGCAAACCCCTCTATCCAACGATATGTGCAAGAACTTCCAAGTTTAAGAGGGGGCGGGCCTGACGAGGTATTTAATGAACTGATGGATAACATCATGATTCAGTTAAAGAGGGGAACCTACACTGAATTTGCAGGGCGTGTCTTTCAGTTAAGAGAATTGCTCTATAAATATGCCGTTATTCAATTCAAAGAGGGGAAAATTTATCCACTCAGGGATAGAATCTATCAAAAACAATTTTTTGAACATCGATATAAGCTTCATCATGGGTTAATGAATGGGATGAAGGAAATTTTAACTCGTGCAGGTGGAAAGTGGGAAAAAATTGTACATGTTCTTTCAGGGAAAGCGATGGGCGAACTAATGGATTTGCGACATAAGACCATTGTTGCTCATGGGATTGAGACCATTCGTCTTCAGGATATAGAACGTATTTATGAGTCAGCAGAAAATGTGTTGGATGATATTGAAAAAGTTTTTAACTGGCTTAATATACCAAGAAGAGAACATAAATACAGAGGATTAAATCGTGTTTTATGCCAATTGCTTGCTTCTACCTAGCCAATCTTAAACTTTCCTTCGCGGTAAAAAATAGGCGCTAATTTTTACTCCAAGAATGCCACCTTCACCTATAGAAACGTACTATAGTAACAAAACCTAGATGGAGGTGGCTTTCTGTGAATAAAAAGCAAGTCCGTGCTTATTTAAGTGCTAATCCCGATTTTTCTACATGGGTGAAGGCTAAGCCTGAGTTAGTTCAGAAAATTAAAGATAATCCTAATGCAGTAACTGAGTTATTTGACACATGGAAAAAAGGCCAAATTCGAAAAGAAGGGATTAAAAAAATAGCAGATCACTATCGAGGTATAGTTGACCAAGTTCAAGAATTACACACCTTGTTACAACGTGTAGATCATATCGTCAACAATGTTAAAACAATGGCTCAAACGGTAGAGGGGATCAACACCCAAAAACTTGAACCAACACCTATTGGATCTAAACAAGGAAAATCAAAACAGAAAAAATAACATTCTATGGATTGAAAACCTCATTCTCAGCACATCCTAAACGATGAAACTACATGTACCCACGAGTATTTAAGGAGGTTTCATATGGATGAATGGTATATTCAGGAGCCGCTTAACCGGAGATTATTGGGAACACCCTTAAATCCGCTTTTCGATCAATTGAAGGATCGAGGACGAACAATTACGTGTCTAGATCAGAATGGGGAATTAAACGCAGCTGCCGATGATAATGAAGCATACGAAATTGATCAGGAGGATAGCTGATCGATTTCCTTTTTTACCATGAAGTGGTATAATTATTACTACTTCATGGTTTTTTTTTATGCATGTCAAAGGAGGTTGCCTATGAATAATCTGCTGACTGGGAAGAACTTTGTTATTATGGGCGTTGCCAACAAGCGAAGCATTGCTTGGGGAATTGCTCAATCACTACATAGTGCTGGTGCAAACCTCATTTTTACTTACCAAGGTGAGCGATTAAAGAAGAACGTGGAAGAGCTTGCTGAAACCTTAAATCAAGAAACAAACCTTCTAATTTCGTGTGATGTAACAAGTGATGAAGATGTAGTCCGGGCTTTCAACACCATTAAAGAAGAAGTGGGAGTCATTCATGGATTAGCTCACTGTATAGCTTTTGCTAAGAAGGAGGAGCTTGAAGGAGAGTTTGTGAATACTTCAAGAGAGGGTTTCGCAGTAGCGCAAGATATCAGTGCCTATTCTTTAGTAGCTGTATCGAGAGCTGCGAAGGACCTAATGACGGAGGGAGGAAGTATTCTAACTCTGACCTATTTAGGTGGTGAAAGAGTGGTTCCTCACTATAATATTATGGGAATTGCTAAAGCTGCACTTGATGCATCAGTTCGTTATCTTGCTCGTGATCTTGGTAAATATAATATCAGGGTAAATGCAATTTCTGCAGGCCCTATTCGTACACTCGCAGCTAAAGGAATTAGTGATTTTAACGAAATCTTGAAAATGATCGAGGACAAAGCACCACTAGGTAGACCTGTAGACCAATCAGAAGTTGGGGATACGGCTATGTTTTTGATGAGTCATCTATCGCGTGGAATTACGGGTGAAGTGATCCATGTCGATGGTGGATATAGTATATTAGGCTATTAGTTTTGATAGCCTATAAATATTTAAAAGGTACCTTAGCAAGGTACCTTGTGTTTTTTAATTGGACTTATCGCTGTGACATTAAATAATCTGCAATTTCAGCTAATTTACTTTCAACTGCAAAACGAATGGATGGGGGGATTTCAGCTGAGGCATGATGTCGTATCGGGCTTAAATTGGGCTTGCCTAAACGTGCAACATTTTGAATGAGATGGACGGTAGCAGGTATTTTGAGTGAATAGGAACGATAGGAAGCACTGTCCTGAATGGTTAATTGATAGGTAGGTTGTTCTTCTTTCCCGCAGCGTCTGAAGCCTTGCTGAATGAGTGTCGAGTCAATTAAGGAAAACGAATTCATTAAACCGGTTATCCACTTATCCTTCAAATGCACAATGGATCCTCCCTTTAAAAATGGAATTTTTCAGCGGATAGGAAAGTATAAGTTTTTAACTGCTTTCCGTCTCCGCATAAGAGCAACTAGTCCCCTATCTTGACATCAACCCTTTGGGTTCAATTTGATAAAATTAATTTTATCAAATTGAAGGTAAAACCTTGATGTCAAGATAGGGGAAGGCGGCCACCTTCGCCTAAAGGCTTGGCGCCAGCCAAGTTTTCTTTATTTCGGGAACAAGGAACTATGCATAGATAATCCATCTTTATGTCAGAATGTGACATAAAAGAAGCAAAAGCTTAAAATATATTAGCCTATAGAAGAGTGCTGTTTATTTGGTAAATAACATTGGCAATAATTATTCTGGAGGATAAGTACATGAAAATAGTAGACCTTCATTCTCATACTACGGCATCGGATGGAACCTATGCACCTGCAGAAAGTGTACGTAGAGCAAAGGAAAAAGGGCTAAGTGCTTTAGGGATTACTGACCATGATACGGTTGCAGGAATTAAGGAGGCAATTGCCGCGGGTATTGAATGCGGAATCGAAATTGTACCAGGGATCGAGATTAGCACAATAGCAAATGGAAAAGAAATTCACGTACTTGGCTATTATGTTGATACTGAAGATGAAGTATTTCTCCAAGAATTAAAATCTCTTCGAAATGTGCGAAATCGTAGGAATGAAATGATTATTGAAAACCTTCAAAAGTTAGGAATTGATATTTCATTAGAGGAGATAACTAAAAGGAAAAAAATGGAGGAAGGTAATATAGGTCGTCCACATATTGCAGAGGTTCTAATAGAAAAGGGTGTAGTTTCTTCTCTTCAGGAGGCATTTCAATTTTATTTAGGGAAGGAAGGAAAGGCGTATGCCAATCCACCTAGGATTAGCCCAGAGGAAGCCATTGATTTGGTTATTCGTGCGGGTGGAGTTCCTGTTCTCGCCCATCCGGGATTATACCAAGACAATTCATTGGTTGAGAGGTTAATTGGTTATGGGCTTGCTGGAATTGAAGCCAACCATACCGATCATACCCCTGAGGACGTCGCCTATTTTACCGAACTTGGAGAAAAACACCAATTAATCATTACTGCAGGATCAGATTTTCACGGAGAAAGAAATGGTTCAATTTTCCATGGTGATTTAGGTACCTGTACGGTCGACTATGAGGTTGTTCAAAGGTTAAAAGAAAGAGCTAGATAATGTCTAGCTCTTTTTCCATCGCAATATGCTCAATATCTGCATCCATAAATATATCCCCATAAGCCCGATATCCCAATTTAGTATAAAAGGGAGCAGCATGAAGTTGGGCGTTAAGCTTTAACTTGTGGAATCCTTGTAATTTTGCCTCTTCCTCTATCCTTTTCATTAGAAAAGCACCTAGTCCTATTCCTCGTACGGGAGAGAGGATGGCTACACGCTCAATTTTACCAATTTTGTCCTGATAGAGACGTAACCTTGCAGCTCCCACTGGTTGCCCCTTGTAATACCCAACAAAATGAATGGTGGAAGGTGCTTCGTCAAGTTCATCCGTTTCTAGTTTTCGTGGAACCTTTTGCTCCTCTACAAAAACATTTGTCCTTACAGATTGAGCCTCTTCTTTTTCTTTATCTGTACTTATTCTTTTTATCATTATTTCTTCCTGAATAAGAAGGTTTGGTGAATGGTCCATGTTTTATCCTCCAATTGATACAACGAGTGAGGTTACCCCTTTTTATTCTAACATTTATTGTTTGTCTTTTCCTATTCATATGAGTGATGTGCCAAAAAGTATGATGAAGAATAACTATCATTTAAGAAGAATATACATATAATCTCAAGGTGATTTGAATGAAGAGGGGAGAAATCTTTAAGTGAGGAAACAGGTTCACAGTAAAGAGGTGAAAGCAGCTGCTCTTAGGAGACTTGCAGATCGTGGAGTCACTATTGAGGATATTGCTGAGGTTGTCTACCTCATGCAAGCTCCTTACCATGTAGGCTTAAAGATGGAAAATTGTATTGAAAGTGTTTATGCGGTACTAGAAAAAAGAGAAATTCAACATGCCCTTCTAGTGGGGACTGAATTAGACATATTGGCTGAAAAAAAATTACTCAGTGAACCTTTGCAGACCATAATAGAGGTGGATGAGGGGCTATTTGGGTGTGATGAAACATTAGCCCTTGGGTCGGTATTTGGCTATGGAAGTATTGCCGTTACAACCTTTGGTCATTTGGATAAACAGAAAGTCGGTATTATTAAAAAGTTAGATACAAAACGTGGTAATGGAATTCATACCTTTTTGGATGATTTAGTGGCGAGTATTGCCTCTTCGGCATCAAGTCGTATGGCCCATCGCCTTCGTGACCAAGAAGAAGCAGAAATAGAAAAAAGAAAACATAAGGGTGAGGGTGGAAAGAAGAAGCCCTAATTTTTAATGGATATCTACCCTTTATTTGGAAGAAAATAAAAAGGGGAGTTAGGGCTTAACAATCATAGCTTCTTTTCGATCCTGTTTTTTAGGTTGAAACCTACAATTAGCAATACATTGATTTAAGGGTTTCGATTTATTGTAGGTACATTGTTGACAGAACTTCTCTACGTATTGGACAACAGGGCTGGAATAAAAGCGCTTCTCAAAATTTAACAGGTGTCTGACTAAAGTAATTTTCACTTCGTTTAGAACTTTTTGAGCATCGATTGGATCAATCACTTTTAATGAAACCTTGATTGAGTCCGAATACACATCTATCCTTGATTTAAGATGAAGGGATTGATCACTTATTTGAATTCCATCGAGTAATGTTTGTAGGCCTAAGTCTGAAATGGGTTGAATGATATAGGTTTCTTCAATCTGATTCTCAATAATCCCATGGAATTGATGGGATATTTGAAAGTTCTGTGTAAATGTGCGGTTGGGTAGAAAACGCTTGATCCATGTCTGGAATAGCATAGTGATCATCCTTTGGGTTTAAATGACTTAATGGTCTTAGTTTTTGTCGTCACATGAAAATCAATGAAGGGGATTTTCTAGAATGAAATGGATTTATTGGTCAAGAATATTTGATTCCAAATTTCAAGCGGGATGCCTGGCCAAACGAATGGAAGAGGATTGGTGGATTTATGGTTATCAAAGCCCAAAAGAGGTTGAAATTATTCAACTAAAGAATGGAAAATTTGGTGTACGCTATTTATGGTGAAAGCTTAAAGACGGATGGCCGTCTTTTTTTCTTTTTGAGAGGCAAAACTATTGTCATTCTGAAGCGTATAAACAGATGAGAAAAGAAATCGGGGGATTCCAATGAAGCGCAAAGTTAGCATACTTATCTCATCTGCCTTCCTTCTGGGGGCTTCTTCGGCTTATGCCTCCACTGACGAAGATTTTTATGGACGTGATAATAATGGAAATAAGGTAATTGTACAAATGGGTAATCAATATATATATGATCCTAGTGTCCCAAATTTTTTGATGAATAATCGCACAGTGGTTCCGCTAAAGGCCTTTGGTGATACAGTTGGTGCATTTGTCCAGCAGCTCGATTCAGGAACGGTTGAGTTAATTAAACCTAATGTGAATTTAGTCGTCTCCGAAGGGGCAAGGGTGAATAATGATGGAAACCAATTTTCAATTGATCCATTCTCTGCAGTGACCGTAGGCCAATCAATTGCTCCGCATATTTACTATGTAGTTGACAATGCTCCTGTCACAGATGCACTAGAGTATAGGATTGATGTTCTTGATCCATATAATAAAGAGATCTATAGTACCAAGGTTAATACAATCAATACAGAAGAGAAGGGACCCGGATTTGTTGGTATTTTTACACTTGATGAGATCTCTTTCGAAAATGCCGGGAACTATAAGGTTCAATTTCTAATGAAAAGAAAATCAGAGAATGATTTCCTTAAAGTAGGTCAAACCATTATTAAAGCCAATGAATAAGAACCAAGGATTGAAGACCCTTGGTTCTTTCCATTTGATAAAGATGATGGTATAATATTTTTAATTATAAGATTGAATATTTGATCTAAAGAAAGGGACTGATTGAGCGAATGAAATTAAAGCCGAAGCCTTCACTTGATGCAGACGGCCCGAGTATACGTATTGTATGGAAAAATGCGGATACGTTACGTGCTCACTGGGAATTAACAGACAAGGTGAAAGCACTTATTGAGGAACGCTTTAATATTCCAATCGCGGAATTGCCTTTTGTTATTCGACTGTACGATATTACAGATAGGGACATCAAGCTTGATGGACTAGATCATTATGTTGATTTTCATATTAATTATCAAGCTACAGAGTGGCTGCTATTCGGAATTGAAGAAGGCAGAACCTATTGTGTGGAATTTGGTGTTCGGATGGTCGATGGCCGGTATTATTCATTAATGAGGTCGAACCGGTTATAAGGTAAGTTTGTGACTTTTTATAATAATCATCTTGCTACTTAAGAGTGTGTGAATCCTTTTATCTAGCAAGATGATTTTTTTTAGCGGATAGGTATAAGTTTTTAATTACTTTCGGATTCGGCATAAGGGCAACTAGGCTGTCACTTTCGTCTAAGGCTTGAAGAAGGTGACAGCCTACTTTTGAATAATTATTTTCTTGGATAATAATACATTACCCTACTGTTAAATAGATGAAGTTCTCCCTTATAATCTTTAGCTAGGTATTTACAGAATTCATTAGCTTTACCCATATCACCGTGAGTACTATCTTCTGGAAGAACCACTTGGATATAATTAGTCTTGCCATCCTCGTTTTCTTCTTGACCTACTCCAACAAGAATATACTTGTAAAGCTTAGGATCATTTCCTTTCAAGTAGAACCATTGCCCTGAAGCTTCTCGTTTTTCAATAACCGAATAGGGGAATGCTGCGTCGGCAAAACCCCAGGATAGCTGCTCGCCAGTTTTCTTTGTCATATCTATGTAATGATTCAGTTTTTCTTTTATATCATTCAGTGTCACTTCCTGGACAGCTGATTCTTTTACTAATTTAATGAATGCACTCTTACCCAATTTAACTCCCCCTCCTAATTCTACTACCCCTCATATTAGCATTCTAAAAGTCCTTTGACAATAAAGGGATGGCATGAAATAAACGAAGAAAAATGGTTGACTAAATTTTTAGAAAAATATACAATAAACATAATAGTATATTTACAAAGGATAATGTTTAGAATATACATTTTTGCGAATTCTACGCTATGTAAGGTGAGGAGAAAAAATGGAAGATACACAAGCTCGAGTCCGTCAATTGCATGAAGCACTGAATCTGTTCCGCGCAATTTCAGTGGTTAACAAGGATGACTGGGAAGCTGCTGCGAAGAGACTCGATCTAGATTCAGCTGTTCAGTTAAACATTTTGTGGATTGTCTATAGCTATGAAGGGGTCCGTGTCACACAAATTGCTGAATGGACATTCTGGCATCCGTCTTCTGTTGTCATTCACGTAAAGAAGATGATGGAGAAGGATCTAATCACGATCGAGAAGAGCGATAAAGATGGAAGAGTTGTTAATGTATTCCTTACCGAACAGGGAAAACGAATCATCGAGGATAGTCGTGTCCAAGCCTTGGATCATTTCCATATTACGAAGGCATTGGAGAGCTTTAAAGAGAAGTTTGGCCCAAATGTAACAAATTTATTCTTTGAATGTCTAGCGTTCTTAGCCCAAGAGTTGCATGGTGAAGAGAAGGTTAGGTGGATTAAAGAAAGTGAAGAGAAGGTAAAGGAAATTTCCTAAAAGATTAATGAAAGAATCCTTTTGCCCTTAGGGGAGTGCAAGAGGATTCTTTTGTTTTTCATTAGATGCATAAATGAATCATTGAGAAAAGCCACCTACAAGGTGGCTTTAACTTTATAGAACAATAAGACTATTCGATTGGTGCAATCACTCGGATGGTTTCAATGCTTTCGTCTTCCGGACCTTGGACTGGTAAACCAGCCTTTAGATTCTCAAGAATATAATTAATGTTTTCTTGTGTAATGATCTCTCCTGGCAAGAAGATCGGAATTCCAGGGGGATAAATCATGATGAATTCAGCAATGATCCGCCCTTGTGATTCAGTGAGAGGGATGATTTCTGTTTCAGAATAGAATGCATCCCTTGGAGTTAAAGCAAGAGCAGGAATCTTAGGAAGCGTTACTTTCACAGCATTTATCTTTTTGTCAGTATTACATTCCTTTGATAGATCTCCCATTGCCTGAACTAATATCCGAATCGTTTCATCATTATCGCCTGGTGTAACGATACATAAAATATTGTACATATCACTTAATTCAACTTCAATATTGTAATGTGCACGTAACCACTTTTCTACATCATAGCCGGTGATTCCAAGATCTTTCACATGAATAATTAATTTAGTTGGGTCTATTCCGTAGGTTGCAGGTTCACCTAGAATTTCTTTTCCAACACAATAAATACCTGGAATATGATTAAGTTCGCGTCGCGCAATTTCAGCTAGTTGAATTGTTTCATCCATCATTTCATGTCCGTAGATAGCTAACTGCTTTCGAGCCGTGTCCAAGGAAGCAAGTAGTATATAAGAGGTTGAAGTCGTTGTTAACATACTAATTATGGATTTCACATGGCTAGCAGAGACTAACCCTTCTCGTATGTTCAGGATTGATGTTTGGGTAAGTGAACCACCAAGCTTATGCACACTCGTAGCAGCCATGTCTGCTCCAGCTTGCATAGCAGAAATGGGAAGATCTTCATGAAAATGAATATGAACACCATGTGCTTCATCTACTAAAACAGGGATATCGAATTCATGGGCAACTTTTACAATCGCAGCTAAGTCAGCCGAAACACCGAAATAGGTTGGATTGATTACGAGAACACCTTTAGCATCAGGATGTCTTTCAAGTGCTTTACGAACGGATTCGGTGGTGATCCCGTGGGAGATACCAAGTTTTTGGTCCATAACTGGGTGAACAAAAATTGGAGTAGCCCCCGCAAAGATAATCGCTGACATGACTGATTTATGAATATTACGTGGAACGATAATCTTGTCTCCTGGAGAACAAACTGCCATGACCATAGCCATAATAGCACCACTTGTTCCTTGAACCGAAAAATAAGTAAAATCTGCACCAAAAGCTTCAGCCGCTAATTTCTCCGCTTCTAAAATCATTCCCTTAGGATGATGAAGATCATCAAGTGGAGCAATGTTAATTAAATCAATGGATAGCGCATTTTTTCCAATAAAATCACGAAACTCTTGATTCATGCCTTGCCCTTTTTTATGTCCGGGAATATGGAACTGAATCGGGTCCCGTTTAATATGTGATAATAAACCCGAAAAGAGCGGGGTTTGTGTTTGATCCATAGAAATCCCCCCAATCCAAATTACAACAAAATTGAGTATATCAAAATTTGTAGGGATTCAACAATATTTTCTTTAGCTTTTACTCAGCCAATTTTATAAATCTCCACCATTATCTGGTGAAGATTGTATCCTGACTGATTTTGTATAGGGGAAGAAGGATCTTAAGTGTTTCCTCTATTTTATATACTAAGGCGTCTGGTTGCCTTAAGATTGGGTCATCACGATCAATAAGGATACCACAAAGAACCTCTGCTTTCTTCGTATCACGCAGCTTTACAAATGCTTCTTCTAGATCTGGTATAGTAAGACTTTGGTGTAAAATCTCTTCAGGCCGCATATGGTCCCAAGACCAATAGAAGTGGTTGGGAACCATCTGGTGGATCTCAGTTGCCCTAGTAAGCATCGATTTTGCAAATTGAACTCTAGCTTGGGCTTCATAAATAATCGCAAACCAAACAAACAAATGAGTTCTCCATAGTCCTACCTGGAAGTGGGGAAGCATCTTGTATCCACGTTTATTGGCTGCCCAAGCTACCCAAGTATCCTTAGGTGGGTTTACTGTCCGTCTAGCATGTTTTGCTACGTGATAAAACATCTCATCCCCCGAAAGGGTAGAGAGTAAGGGAGAGAAATAGCTACCTAGGTGTTCAAGCTTGGGGCGTAGAACCTGTTTTATACCATTCATTCGATTGTCAAGTCCATCGAGGGTAAAGACGTTAAAATCTTCATCTGTAAAGCCGGGGAAATTCATAAATGTTAAACCTCCTAGGGTGACCATTTTTCATAAATTTATTATATAAGTCATATAGTTATAAGACAAACAGTAACTTCCATGAAGTGGATATTCATTCAAGAAACTTTTACTTGATTTTTTCGTTTATTCCTAATATTATCGATGTATATACTCCTTTCAGAAAATTTAGTATGTTGTGGAGGATGAGGTATGAAGACCTATGAAGAAATTGAATATAGTGATATATCATTACAGTTTGAACAATATCAGATACATGGTATGGTTCAGGAGCTTTTAGAAGTCGGTATTCCCGTTTCCTGGAGAGAAACCCGCAAGCTTTTTACCCTTTCCGTTCAAACAGAAAATATTACTCAGCGTCTTCACTTCGATCGAGATGGTAAGTTCTACCGTCTACGGAATAAAAGCTACAACATTAAGGATCCTCGCTTTTCTGACGTATTTCAAAAATATATCCAACAAATGAAGGGCCACGCCATCATGAAGTTCATTACGAATGATTTACTTGTCGTTCAGAACATTCGTTATGGTGAGCCTGTCCGAATCGTTCAGATTAAGGGGCCGCAGAAGAAGGTTTTATTTGAAAAGGAATGTACGATTTCACTTAATCAAGTCATCGAGGCCTTTAAGCGACAGGATGCTGAAGAGAGAATTCCAATATTAAGGCTAGAACTAGATTATGCTCTTGCTTGTCTGTTTGAAGCTATTCATCTAGGAAACCAACATATGATTGAACAATATAAGGAAATTTTAGATAAATTACGAATTGAGATGTTAATGTTAGAAATGTAAGCGGTTTAAAAGGTGGATGAGGAAGAAGGTATTCCTTTATTCTCCTTTTTTTTGTTTTTCGATACAAAAGCTATGGTCGATATGGTATCTTTTTGTACATACATAATATTGATTCCATGCATTTCAATTCGTGGGACGTCAAAGACTATTTAGAGTCGAATGCTTTTGGGGGTGGAGAAGATTGTTGGACTTGGATATAAATGTTTGGATTGGAGTTGTAATAGGACAACTTATTATTTTAGTAATTGTTCTCGTTTATTTACTTGTCCTTGGTGCTCGTTTTCGTAAAATACGAAAATTATTTAATCAATTATCAAACGGAGTTTCGGAAGGGAATATGGAAGAGGTAACTCAACAATGGTTGGATCGATTAGGAAATGTGGAGCAAGAATTTAGTAGTATTCAGCAACAAATTTCTTTATTAGATGAAGCCATCAAGTTAAAGAAGGGGAATGTAGGAATTGTTCGATTTAATGCATTTGCTCACGAAGGGAGTGACTTAAGCTTCTCCGTTGCCTTCTTAGATCATTCCTCCACTGGATTTGTATTGACAAGTATTTATGGGCGAGAAGAATCGAGAGTTTACGCAAAACCCATTGAAAATGGGTTATCCAAGTATCATTTGACAGAAGAAGAAAATGAAGCGATAAAACAGGCAAAACAGAAGGTTCAATCTTGAACCTTCTGTTTTGTTTTTTTGGCGTATAGGAATTTATAAATAATTTGAATTCCGTCCCCGCATAAGGGCAACTAGGCTGCCACCTGCGCCTAAAGGCTAGGCGCCAGCCAAGTTTTCTTTAGAAAAAATGGGCTTTGTTAAAGGAGATTGAGCCATTGCTAGGAAGGGATAAATATGATAGTGTTAAAAACAAAGTGAGTTGAACGGAGATGTTTGTATTTGATATTGATGGCACCTTGTTAAGTAGTCAAGAAGAGATCCTTCCCAACACACTTTTAAGCCTTCAGAAATTAAATGAGAGTGGGCATCCTGTTGCTCTTTGTACCGGTCGAACGTGGGCTTGTACAGAACCTATATTCAAACAAATATCACCATGGGTGGATTATATCATTTGTGGGAATGGCTCTCATATCCGTTCTAGTAATCAGACTATTATTTATGATAATAATCTTCCTCCCCATTTTATTAAGCAGTTTATTGAGCTAGTAGCTGGCTTAGCAGACTTCTTAATCGCTACCAACCGAATGGTAATTAGTACCTCTAATTTTACTCCTTATAATGATGTTAGTCATTGTATACGTCTTTTTGATTTTAGTCTTTTTCACACGCAGATTCACGCTAAGAACTTACTTGCTTATAATATTGAGCAAATCCCGTCCTGTGATCGTAAGGAGATCCGAGCCCGTTTAGAAGGAATTGATCCAACAATCAAACTGAGCCCAACTTCTAATTTTTGGGAAGTGCTTTCAGGTACAGATAATAAGGCATTAGCATTACGTAGACTCAGTATTCATGCAGGCATCCCTCTAGAACAGTTTACTGCCTTTGGTGATAATCATAATGATATTGAAATGTTTAAGGTAGTTGGTAAATCTGTTGTTATGGGGAATGCACCTAGTAAGGTCATGGAATATGCCCATTATATTACAAAATCCAATAATCAGGATGGGATTTATGATTATTTAAATAAGTATGTTTTCAATTAAATAGAAACTGTGAAGAAAATCTGACGGTTACCAGATTAAGGTAGGAATGGAAAACAAAATGGTATATAATAGAAATGTACCATATCGACCAAGTGGGGGATATCATGGCTCAGTGGTTATCGACGGAATATGTGAAGGCTTTGTTGGAAGTTACGCCAGCGGAACTCGAACAATTTATCCAATTCTTTCGCAATGAGAACTTTCATACAGAGGTGAAGGTTTGCGAAAACGGGGACCGTGAAGTAGTAGTTGCTGATGATACTGATGAAATTCCTCTCTCCTTCAAAAAGTTGGAACCTTACTACGAATTTTCTGGCTCCTATCAAATATTTAACGAGAAATTAGCCTGTGCTATGCGTAAGGCCATGAAGCAATTTCGAGTATATGCGATCGTTAGAAGAGTTTATACTGGTTTTAAGATGACCTATTATTATGAGAATGGAACAGTTGTTAAAATTGTAGAGAATTCGGGCATTAGGGAAAGAGTAATTTATGAATACTCGAATTTTAATGGGCAATTAGAATGGATATATCGAAACAAGGGAGCAGAACAAGAGATCGATGTAATTAAATCTGAAATTGACCAACTCTTAGATCAACGCAATAATCAAGGAGATATTATAGAAATTGATGCTCGCTTACGCACTCTTTCCCATCAATTATTTATTTTGGAGGCTTTCCCATCTGGAGTTAAGATAATGGATCTGAAAACTGGCTAATATTTCATCCATTATTTTAGCTTCATATATGGTATGATAACAGCAAGGCTTTTTATTGATTTTATCCAGCTCTCATTTTAAGCATAATTGACTAGCCCATTCTATAGGGCTGGTTTTTTTGTGCTTCAGGCAAGTAGCTTTTCTATCGTGTATGGACGTATAATCATAATGCAGAGGTGGAAATTTGTCTAATTTGTAGACAGACTTGTCCCAAAAAGCAATTAATTGTAAAGTATATGAAGTGGGGTGTTGAAATTGGACCTATTAAGGCATTGGATGGACACATATTCTTTTTATATTATAGTCATACTAGCTGCTGTGATCTATGAATTGGGTTTTGCGAGAAAACTTCCACCTTTAAAAAAGATCGTGATTTACATCTTTCTTTTTATTGGGTGCATACCATTAACAGTATTAAAAGTACTTGGGTTACCGATGATTCAAGCAATGATTGTGACGGCAGTATTATTATTTATTGCCCGGATACGTAGATCTTCCAACACAAACGAAACCTAAATACTTATTAATGGAGGAAGGAATTTTCCATGACATTATATGATGTTCTTAATAATTGGCTCCAATTAAAAATTGTTGCGGACCTTAGACCTGATGATGAGGCTGCTCAAGTTTCCCTTGAACATGTGGCGGATATCTTAGATAAGGAGCATCAAGTCAAGATCGTTTCGGTGAATAAAAAAGAAGATCAATATGAGGTCATCTATACAGAGAAGGAGATTGAAAATAAACAATCTTTTCCTGCGAGAGTGGCTGAAATACTTCTTCAATTCATTAAGGAAAATCCGGAACGGTATGAGTTTAATTAAAGATACCATCACATTGGAAATCATATTATAATACAAATATTGAGTTTAAAAAAGGAGATGAAGAGAAAATGAGTAAAGCAAGTGGAGCTTTGATAGGTATACTTACAGGTGGTTTGGTCGTAGCTATAGGATTAGCATTCTCTGGTGTAGGGGTATATCATGAACCAGAGAAGAAAGAAGCTGCAGCCGCTTCTCCAGCATCAGCAGAAGCAGAAGGAATCGCTAAATCAACTTGTGCAGGATGCCATGGTGCAGACCTTAAGGGACAAGTCGGACCTAACTTACATAATATTGGACAAAAATTAGATAAAGAGAAGATTGTTAATATCCTTAAGAATGGTCAGAATGCTATGCCAAAAGGTTTAGTACCAGGAAAAGAAGAAGTCATGGCAGACTATTTACTAACTTTAAAATAAAAATCTAAAAGCGCCTCTTGGGCGCTTTTTCTCAATTATGAGGCAAGTAGGATGACACATCAGGCTAGTGCCTTATATGGCCTCCAGAGCCTCTATAATTTCATGTGGTTTAAAGCCTTGAATGGCTTTGCCATTAACAAGTGTGATAGGAACACCTAGAAACCCAAGTTGATTGATTTCTTCTGAGAAGCTCGGATTTTGTGAACAATTACGAATTACAAATTCAATCTGATAATCCTGTAAAAATTTTTTTAAAATTGTACATTCAGGGCAATGGTTGGTTGTATACACAATGACAGACATGGGGGAATTCTCCTCTCAACCTGTGAAAATATTTGTTGTAGGTTAACACTTTCATTATAATGGAATTAAGGGAAGGAAAAAGTCAATAAATAATCAAATTTACTGTTTCTTCAAGAAAGAGGGAACAATATAATAACCCTAAAAGGAGGATTATTACCATGGCTGAAACGGTTTCTAATTCATTGAATGAACAGCTTCTCCCACTTCTTCAAAAAGAACGTTTCGTGTTGCTTTCTACCATTGATCAAGAGACAGGTGCCCCTAATGTTAGTGCTATTTCATGGATTTACGCACCAAATGCAGCTACAGTTGTTTTTGCTGTCGATAATCGTTCACGTATAGTTGTCAATATTAATAATAAACCACAGGTAGTTTTAAGTCTAATCGGTGCTGGATCAGTATTTTCGATTGCGGGTGATGCAAAGGTTGTTAGGGATAAGATGGAGGGCGTCCCCTTAAAGCTGGCTAAGGTAGAGGTTAGTATATCTGAAGTTCGGGATATCATGTTCTATGGATCTAAAATTTCGGTAGAACCTCAATATGAGAAAACTTATGATAAGCTAGCTGCAGAAAAACTAGATCAACAGGTTATGACTGCATTAAAGAAAAGTTAGGGCAATCACTAAGTAGAAGAAGGATTCAAATCATTGATCAATTTTGCTATACAGTAAGAAATGCCTAGGCTTGCTAGGCATTTCTTTCATTGATTAGGAGGATTTTCTCCTTTGATTTGAATTCGATCAGCTGGATTTATTTTTTTCTCTGATATATCCTTCGGTAGTTGTGGCATTAGCCTTCCAGTGATATCCGCTAATTCTTGGGCAAATCCAGCTATCGGGCGACCCTTTCTGACCTCTTCATTCATTTCTTTAACTCGCTGAACGATATCTGGATCCGCTGTAACAATGGCACTAGCTCCTTGGGGGTCTTTCTTAAGAGCTTGGGCAACTGTATATTTTATCGTGCCAACTCTTGCACGATCCAATTTACCGTTTACGTCTATCCCCACAACAGCGGTTTTGCCGAAAACAATCGCAGTAGAACGTTGGACATTTGGTACTTTATCAGCAATCTCTACTAGCCTGCTCGCAGTTGCCACTGGGCTTTGATTGAATTCATTTTCTTTTGCTGTTTGAGGTACTCTTTGAACCTGTTGGACTTGCGTACCTTGCCTGGCGGGTTGTTTGGTTTCATTTGGACGCCCAAGCTGACAACCTGTAAAAAAAACAGAGACGAGCAATAGAGCAGAGAGTGTCATTTTCATTTCTCAAAACCTTCCTTCCTATCCTCTTTACCCTTTATTTTTCGCTAGGAAAGAGTAATCATGCATATAGTTTTCTAAAGTTTGCACAAATTAACTCGTCTATATTTTTTTTTGGATCATAAACTTAAAGCAAACCCTCCCCAATTTCAGACCATTATTTTCCTTCATTGCATAAAATGAAATACGCAGAATATTCCAAGAGAAGTTGCTTCTTTGCAGGACAGTTGAGAAGAATTATAGGAGGCGAGATATTGAATAAAATCTACGTCTTGGATACAAATGTTTTACTGCAAGATCCGAACGCTATATATGCATTTGAGGATAATGAAATTATCATTCCAGCGGTTGTTTTAGAAGAAATTGATTCAAAAAAAAGATATATGGATGAAATTGGGAGAAATGCTAGAACAGTTTCAAGGATGATGGATGGTCTGCGAACAAAAGGAAAGCTGCATAGTGGTGTTTCACTAGAAAACGGTGGAATCTTAAGGGTAGAACTAAATCACAGATCCTTTGTACGAATGCAAGAGCACTTCGGGGAGGCTACGAATGATAATCGGATACTTGCTGTAGCCCTTAACATTCTGGCTGAACAAGAGGAAATGGGGAATGGAAGGCCTGTCATCATTGTTAGTAAGGATGCATTAGTTCGGGTTAAGGCTGATGCCCTTGGGATCAAAGCTGAGGATTTTCTTTCAGATCGTGTTGTACATGAATTTACAAATATTTATACAGGCTATCTTAAAATGGCCGTTCCGAGTAAACATATTCAAGAATTTTACTCAAAGAGTCGTATCGAGCTTGCTAAGGTATTTCAACATTATAAATTTTATCCGAACCAATTTGTCATTATGCGTGACGAATTAGGTGGATCACAGTCAGCTATAGGTAAAGTTAGTTTGGATACAAAATGGCTAGAAATTTTAAGAAGGGATGAAGAACAGGTTTGGGGAATCAAAGCCCGTAACGCCCAGCAGCGGATGGCTATGGAGTTGCTACTAAATTCCACTATACCACTCGTAACGTTAACCGGAAAAGCAGGAACGGGTAAGACGTTGATCTCTTTGGCTGCAGGATTACATCTTATAGAGGATGAGAGATTGTATAAGAAGCTATTAGTAGCAAGACCTATTGTTCCATTAGGGAAGGATATTGGGTTTTTACCGGGTGAAAAGGAAGAAAAGCTAAGGCCGTGGATGCAACCTATATTTGATAACTTAGAATATCTATTTAATACGAAAAAGTCGGGAGACCTTGATAAAATTCTTGCAGGGATGGGGAGCATTCAGGTGGAGGCGTTAACATATATACGTGGGAGAAGTATTCCGGAGCAGTTTATTATTATTGATGAGGCGCAAAATTTAACGAAGCATGAAGTGAAAACGATTTTAACTCGTGTGGGAGAAGGAAGTAAAATTGTATTAATGGGAGACCCAGAACAAATTGACCATCCGTATTTGGATGAATCAAATAATGGATTAACCTATGTAGTAGAAAGCTTTAAGGATCAAAGAATGGCTGGTCATGTACGTTTGGAGAAAGGGGAACGATCCAATTTGGCCCAGCTTGCAGCAGATATACTGTAGAAATGAAAGGAAAAACCCGTTGATACGGGTTTTTTGTTTTATGATACAAGTAGTTTGCAAAAGCTTTCTTAAGGATGTGCTTATGATACAATATAATGAAAATACGAGTGCAAGATGGAGGATCATATGGAAATTTATAAGTATTCGTTAGGAGTATTACAGACAAACTGTTATCTAGTCGTAAATGAAAAAAACAATGAGGCGATCATCATTGATGCAGGTGCAAGACCAGAAAAATTATTAGAAAAAGCAAAAAACTATCAGGTGAAGGCTATCCTACTGACACATGCTCATTTTGATCATATTGCAGGCCTTGAAAAAATACGTAAACAAACAGAAGCTCCTGTTTATATTCATGAATCAGAGCAGCATTGGCTCTCAGATCCGGACTGGAATGGATCTTCCCGTTGGCCAGATGTTAGTGAACTTCTTTCATTTGACCAAGCTGAGAATGAATTAGTTGACGGGCAAGTTTTAGATATTGCTGGTTTAACTATATCGGTTATACATACACCTGGGCATACTCCAGGAGGATCGTCATTTCTAATTGATGAAACCCTGTTTAGTGGGGATACATTATTTGCAGGATCGATAGGTAGGACGGATTTACCTGGAGGAAATTATCAATTATTGAATGCAAGTATCCTAGACAAACTTATGGTTCTTGATGATCATATCTTGTGTCAACCAGGACATGGATCGCAAACAACAATAGGTGCAGAAAAATTACATAATCCGTATATTGCTGGGCTTTTAAGATAAATAACATTATTTATTCCGCCAAAAAAACACAACCCTCTGGGTAGAAGGTTGTGTTTAGGGGGAGGTTTAAATTCAGAACAAAATAGGGTGAGGGATGATTCCTAAATCCATCACAATGTGATGTGGGCTAATCTTTCTTTATAATATAATAGTATTCCAAACGTGTCAATAGTGTTAAATACTTTTTTAAGGAGATGTGCCTGTTTTGTCATTAATAGAGACGATTAAGAATTTAATAACCATTAGCCCGGAATCCTCTATATCCTTCTACCAATTCATGGAGTTAGCTTTATATCATCCGACATATGGATATTATTGTCGGAATGAAGAAAAGGTGGGCAAGGGAGGAGATTTCTACACGAATGCATCCGTAGGGTCTGTGTTTGGTGAAATACTTGCTGGCGTATTTACTGAGATGGGGGAGTGTATTGCGTCTGAAAATCCTATTCACCTCATTGAGTTTGGAGGTGGGAATGGGACGTTGATGAAACAGGTTCTGTCAGAGTGGAAACACCATTATCCAAACAGCATGAATCAGCTGAAGGTTGTGATGATTGATCGTAGCAGCTATCATCGATCACGACAGATGCAAACACTTAGCGACTATGACGTCATCTGGGCAGAAAGCTTAGAGGAATATAGTGCTGCAATCGAAGGAAGTATTCAAGGAATTGTTTTTTCCAATGAGCTTATTGATGCCTTCCCAGTTCACCTCGTGGAACGGAGGTCTGGGCAATGGTGGGAGGTTTGTGTTGGTTGGGATGAAACAGCTAATGCGTTTATAGAAAGGTTACGTTTATTGGAGAACAAAGAGATACTGAATTTCCTACAAATAGAGGAAGCTAGCATTCCATCGATGGAAGGATATCGGTTAGAAGTTAACCTAGATGGGGTGAAGTGGCTTGAGAATGTTGCTAAAAGAATACAAGATGGATATATTGTGACAATCGATTATGGATATGAACGTCAGGAATTATATATCTCAGAACGTTGTAAAGGAAGTATTATGTGTTACAAGAATCATCAGGCATTTGAAAATCCGTTGATAGGCCCAGGGGAAATGGATATTACTTCCCATGTGAATTTTTCTTCTTTGATCGAAGAAGGAAGAAAACAGGGAATTGACTCTTTAGGGTTATTTTCACAAAGTGAGTTTTTAATCAATGGAGGTATTTTAGATCGGCTTATGGAACATCAGGAAACGGATCCATTTGCAGGGATGATGAGTAAAAAAAATAGAGCTATTCGACAGCTAATTATGCCTGGTGGAATGGGAAGTACATTTAAAGTCCTTGTTCAAGCAAAAGGGAATTGTTCCCGAGATCTAACCAAGTTGCAAAAAAGATCTTGGATTTAAAAAAAAGCTCGCAAAATGCGAGCTTCTTTATGTATTACAAAACCTCTTACTGCCTGATCACCCTATAAAGTTAATAGAGCAGATAGGGCTTCTTTTGTTTCTCCACCACCACCTAATGGCATCATGAAGAAAGCATAATAGAAGAATCCGATGAAAGAACATACCATGTATGCTGCAAAGATAAGCATATAAGTTCTTTCTGTAAGATTTATATAGCTGAGTGCCACGAAGACAGCTGTTTGCGCAAAAAAGATTAAAGCCATATTAGTTAATCCACCCCACATGGCCATTAACGCAAACATTAAGGTCCAGAACCCTAATACGCGAAACATGCGATCCATTCAATTTCCCTCCTTTATGTTACAAATCCTTGAACATACCAGTTTCATTATAATGGAGAAAATTTGGGATGTAAATTCCCGGATTTGTCAGTTTTATGAACTACGGTAAAGTAAAATTACTTATTGATCAGCCCTTTGGAGAAGGGTATAGTCACATGATTGGCAACCACCCATAATGGAATTGTCTTCTATTAATGTAACATTTCCAAAAAAGGTCTCGAAGATTCCTCGAAGAAATGTTTGATGCATTTGACAGATCTGATCAGGTAATTTTTTTGCTGCTTCTTTAAAAGTACAGTTATAAATGCGGAATTTAATTGTATTATCGTCGATAAGTTCAACTTCAGGATTAAGACCTTGTGCATAAATAAGACGGCGAGTAAAATTTAATTTCTGTTCTGCAGTGCAATTATCTAAATTAATTTTGTCATTTTCAATGGCTCGTTTGGCTGCTTCATAGCCAAAACGGTGTCCCATATCACGGAGTGCCTTCTGGCCAAGTTCACCAAGAGAAATGAGAGAATCGATAGCAATTTCAGCTAATAGCTGATAGTCACGAGGTGGAAATTGTAAATTAACAACTTGTTCGGAGATAGAGTATAGTCGACTTGGTCTACCTCCCTTTCCTGTTTTGTCCGAACAGGAAGTGAGTAGATTCACATCTTCAAGCTTGGTCAAATGTAAACGCGCGACATTTGGGTGAATTTCAAATCGATCTGCGATTTCTTGTACAGTAACCTGCCTATGGCTGCTCACGATATTTTGGTATATTGCAAAACGAGTAGGATCAGCAAGGACACTTGTAAGCTTTAAAGTATCGTTCTCCACGGGATGTACCCCCTTAACTTATTATTTCCTATGATAGCATAAAGTAGAAATGTTAGCTGATTATCCAAGTAAATTTCAATACTTTGTCAATGTTTCTAAACGTAATAAAGGTATAAGGGTAAGGGCAAGAAGAGTAATTAGTTAACACTATTGACATAGGTAATAATTAAGTAATATACTTTTTGGTGTAAAATAGAAATGGTGAAGGATTGATATAGATCATCGATAGAAGGGCACTAGGTGATGAATAAAACGTGGAATCATTTTAGTCCTACTATTTTCTTTATAAAAACATATTTTTTTAGGAGGTGTTCTTGGTGAAATTTTATACATACCCTAGCTGTACTTCATGTAGGAAGGCAAAATCTTTCCTAAAGGCAAATAAAATCCCCTACGAGGAGAGACATTTATTTAGAGAACCACCTACAAAAGAGGAATTACTAGCTATAATTAAAAAAACACATAACGGAATTGATGATATTTTGTCGACTCGAAGCAGGACGTTCAAGGAGTTGACAATAGATATTGAAAATTTAACTGTTTCAGAGATACTCCAAATGCTAAGTGAGGAGCCAAGATTACTTCGCCGTCCTATTCTAATTGATGAGGATCGACTCATTATTGGGTATGATCGGAATGCAATGGAGGAATTGTTGGCTTAATGTGAATAAGGTACCAAAGAAAAAACCGGGCTATTGCCCGGTTTTTTCTTTGGGTGCACCCGGCGTGGGTGCTAGCTTATATAGGGTGTGC
>DATFAS010000116.1:0-4053 GCA_035254305.1 Bacillota bacterium | reverse complement strand
GTATTCTCCTATGTTGGTATGTTTGCCATGACTATCTTTAATTATCAAAATTTAAAGCGATTCTTATCATGGGCAGGATACTTTGTCAGTTTATTTTTGCTTGTTATCGTATTTGCCTTCCCTGCTAAGAACGGGGCACATTGTTGGATTATTCTTGGTGGATTCCAATTTCAGCCCTCCGAATTCGCTAAAATCTTTCTGATCTTGACGATCTCTGATGTTATGGAGAGAGTAACGGAGAAAGACGAAACTTTCGGATTAAGGCATATTGGGATTCTTCTTGCCATCCTCTGTCCACCATTTATTCTAACTCTTATGCAGCCCCATCTAGGACAAGCCTTGGTCATGCTAGGGATTGTAGCTTCCATGCTAGTCTTATTTCTAGAGAAAAAACAGTTAGTGGTATTCATGGCGATTGGAGCTATTTTTGTAAGTGGGATATTCATGGCGAAAGCTATTTTTCCAGATCAAGCCATTCAGTATGTAGATAATCTGCCTTTCATGAACCATCAGAAAGAACGGATTATTACTTTTATTGATCCTGAATCAGACCCTAAGGGAACGGGATATCAGGTTACACAAGCTATGACTGCTGTTGGATCAGGGAGATTATTTGGGAATGGACTATTAGAAGGAAAGCAGACCCAAGGAGCATGGGTACCGGAACAGTGGACAGATTTTATCTTTTCTGCGATTGCAGAGGAATTTGGATTTGTTGGATCAGGCACTTTAATTTTCCTTTTCTTCTTTCTTCTATATCGAATGATCTATATTGCCATTAATGCCCCTGATTATTTCTCTGCCTATTATATTGTAGGGATTGTGGGAATGTTTGCCTTCCAGATCATTGAGAATGTCGGAATGAATCTATCGATGATGCCTGTAACGGGGATCACATTACCTTTTGTTTCATACGGAGGAAGTTCACTTCTGACAAACTTTATTTTAGTAGGATTGGTTCTATCTGCAGGGGTTCGTCGAAAAACGTATATGTTTTAGGGAGAAGGTTGCCACATCAAGCTTAACTTGTTGTATGGCAACCTGATTTTGATTTATAGGAATTTAGAATTTACGTCTCCCCCATAAGGGAAAACTGGCACTAGCCAAGCAATCTTTATCCAAAGGATAAATCTAGACCTATCTCCACCTCAGTTAACCAGCCCTCTCTTTCCTCTGGTGAGCTACGGACCACACTATAAAATTCCTTATAATATACACTCTTGGCTCCGATATAGGGAAGTGTGGCTTGCTGCCATATCATTCGAAGTAAATGAGGCTCAGAGGGTGCTACATTAGCGGTTGTAAAAACAGCAGCATTCGGGATGTTGATCTCAAGGCCATGGCGAAGCACACGATCAACCCATCCCTTCAGGGCCGCAGGTGGCTGGTTCCACCAGTTGGGATGAATGAGAACAAGTCCTTCTGATCTTACAATCTCATCTATATATTGTGCGGTTAATTCATCTCCCGGTTCTGCATTCCCTAATTCAGGTGCAGTGAACAAAGGAGAAAATTCTTCTTGATATAGATCATGAAAGAATACATGGTGTCCCCTATTCTCTAATTTAGAAACAACTGTATGACCGATCGCATGATTAAAGCTTCCAAACTTTGGATGTGCCAAAATAACGGAAATATTCATGGTGCACTCCCTTCACAAGATTATCTATCGATACTTTATCCTAATTGATTTGGAATTGTCCGTGAAGGAAGTCACACAATGTTCCTCAACCATCACTTTTTGTGATAAAATAGTTGGAAAAACATGAGAGGACTGAATGATTTGAAAAATGCCCATGAAATTGATTTTACCATTTATGGCGATGATATGCAGTTTGTAGAGATTGAGTTAGACCCTCGTGAGAGTGTAATTGCTGAAGCGGGTAGTATGATGTATATGAGCCAAGGAATTGAAATGGAAACCATCTTTGGGGATGGAAGTGGTGAAAAAAAAGGGTTTTTCGGAAGCCTTCTTGGTGCAGGAAAAAGATTGTTAACTGGTGAAAGCTTATTCATGACTGTGTTTACGAATGAGGGTCAAGGAAAGCAGCATGTCTCTATGGCCGCTCCCTATCCAGGTAAAATTATCCCTCTCGATTTAACAGATCACGCGGGAAAAATTATTTGTCAGAAGGATGCTTTCTTGTGTGCGGCTAAAGGAGTAAGTGTAGGGATTGAGTTCCAGCGTAAGCTAGGTACAGGTTTCTTCGGTGGTGAAGGCTTCATTATGCAAAAATTAGAAGGAGATGGATTAGCCTTTATCCATGCAGGGGGAACAATTATTGAGAAGGAACTGGGATATGGTGATGTTCTTCGTATTGATACAGGTTGTCTCGTAGCCATGACGAAGGATGTTGATTTTGATATTCAGTTTGTGAAAGGGATAAAAACAGCATTGTTTGGTGGTGAAGGCCTGTTCTTTGCCACACTGAAAGGGCCGGGTAAGGTATGGATTCAATCGCTTCCATTCAGTCGCCTCGCTGATCGGATCTATGCCGCAGCTCCTAAAGCGGGTGGCCACCGCAAAGAGGAAGGAAGTATCCTTGGAACATTTGGTAGTTTTCTAGACGGTGATGATGATTAAGAAAACAAGCCCCTTTAGTGTTTAATAGCACTAAAGGGGCTGTTTTCTTTACTTTCCAACTATAACAGCATTCTTCTTTAATTCATCTGGAACATTTAAGCCTACTTGTTTAGCAGCTTTCTCATTTAAGTAGAGCTTCATGCCATCGGGGAATGCAACAGGAATTTCACCTGGCTTCTTACCTTTTAGAATATCTACGGCCATTTCACCGGATTTGTAACCGAGATCATACTCTTCAAACCCGATAGCAGCAAGTGCTCCACGTTTAACAGAATCGATGTCCCCAGCAAAGAATGGAAGCTTGTTATCATCTGCTACCTTAATAACGGATTCCAATGCAGTAGCAACTGTATTATCCTTGTAATAAGCAAGTACATCCACACGACCAACTAAAGATTCCGCTGCTTGTTGAACTTCAGAGCTCTTTGTAGCGGATGCTTCCACCGGTTCTAATCCGATTTCTTTCATCGCTTTTTCTGCATCTTTAAGATTTTGAACAGCGTTCTGTTCGCCAGAATTATAAATAACGCCTACCTTCTTCGCATTTGGGAAGAAATCCTTAATCGCCTTTACAGAGCTTACGTAATGGTCAGGGACTGTATCGGCAGTTCCCGTCACATTCCCGCCTGGCTTCTCTAAATTCGTAACAAGCTTAGCACCTAAAGGATCAGATATGGCAGAGAAAACGACTGGAATATTGGTGCTCTGAGCTGATTTAATAGCAGCCTGTGCACTAGGTGTAGAAATAGCAAGAATAAGATCGTCCTTATCACTCACGAATTTCTGAGCAATCGTAGCATTATTACTCATATCTCCTTGTGCAATTTGCACATCTAATTCCAGGTTTTTGCCTTCTTCATAGCCTGCATCCTTCAATGCAGCAATGAACCCTTTACGGTTATCATCTAAGGAAGGGTGTTCAACAATCTGGGTAATCCCAATTTTCACCTTTTTGGGTGCTTTCGAAGCTGGTGTACTGGTAGATCCACACCCCGCTAAAAGAAATAATGCTGAAGTCATAACGATAAACTTTCTCACTCTAAACTCCTCCTCATCTCAACTACACTCAACTTTTTAAACCTTCTCTTGATGGTTTGTATTATATAATAGTTAAGCAATACCATCAAGATCTTTTCTCTTAAGTAAACTAGAGGTTCTTCATAGGTTACTAAGGTAGCTTATGTAAGATTAAATTCATTCAATAAATAAGGAACCCAGTGAGTATTGGGTTCCTTATTACTCATCTAATGAACGTCCCTACCCCTAGCCCGACAAGAAAAGCTAAAGGGATAGCAATCCAACGCCACCCGGCTCGCCTCACAGGATAAGGAGGAACTGGATAAGGAGCAGGATAAGGATATTGGCATCTTGGACGAGTTCGAGGTGGATAATAGGCAGGTGATACGGGGTAGTATGGGGGACAAGGTCGATACGGTGGGTAGTAGGCGGGTGATACTGGATATCTTGGC
>DATFAS010000115.1:0-8695 GCA_035254305.1 Bacillota bacterium | reverse complement strand
TTGGTAAGGCTCAGCCTGTCCATTCTTGGAAGATGACACCCGACACAGCCCCCCTTGAAGAGACCTACAGGGTGCCTGTCACACAAATGTTCAAGAGTAATTTTGGTGTTTTTTCCCTCCAACAAGATGTCTATGTAGCAGATGATAATGGAAAATTGCGGTTGTTATGGGCCTATTAAAATAGAAAAGAGGAGCATTAACCCGCTCCTCTTTCATTTTGCTATTGTCTAGTAATCGTTATCGTTTGATTTTTATTATTATAGTTGATCGTTGCATTCAATTGTTCACTTGTAAAGCGAAGAGGAACATACAGCCGATCTTCATTGACTGTAGCTGGAGTAGACAGGGTCACTGGCTCCCCATTGACATAAGCTGTGTCCTGTCCAACATAGAGCACGATTTGTTTACCCTGATCCGTAATCGTCACCGATTGATCATCAGGATTCCACTGAACATCTGCATTCAATCCTTCCGCTATGAATCTAGCAGGAACAAGGGTACTACCATTTTCTACAATTGGAGCTGCATCCAATTCAGTTTTACCACCCTTGACTAAAGCCTCATTTGACCCAACCTGTAGACGCATCCAGCTCATATCTTTCATCTTTTCTGAGATATTCTTGTAAAGAATCCCATCCTTATTCAGAGAATCTAAGAAATCATAAGGACTTGTATTCTCATCTAAAGTAATAGAATCAGCTGTATCCATCTGTTTCATCTGCAGCCCTTGATTTAGATTCCAGTATTCATCTGCTGTTTCTATCTGAAAGCCCTGAACCGGTGTAGGCACAGGAAGTGTGACCTCTAATTGGGTTTTGGATTTACGGAATTGCAGATTCGAATCAACAAAAATCTCCATGCCCAGCTTGTTATTGTCAGGAATCGTAGGGATTGTTTGCTTGTTTAGCCCATCTTGCACCATTAGCAGTCCTGCTTTAAACTCGTTCTCTGTCAAAGCATGGAACTCCCCTGCTCCTGTGTTTTGGATCTGTTGCCTTTGAACTTCGTTCATGAAAGCAACTAACTGTTTCACACCTTCTGTATCTGCTTGCAGATTATTTACGAATTTTTTAAGCAAATCTATGATCTCACTGCTCTTAATTTCTGTTTTAATAGAAATCCCTTTTACATCTGAACCATGAACCGTTTCATTCTGCACTCCAACACTTAAATTCTTTGGATTAGGAAGATCTTTAACGATGGCAGAAATAAGCTTTCTGGTTAGTTCTTTGGATTGTGCCTGATTACCATCAGGTATCTTCATAAGGATAGGCTTCACAGCGCCATCAAGGCGAATTTTAACCTCTTGACCACTCACCGTAAATTCATATGGTATGCTGCCCTTACTCAACTCAATGACACCATCTAAAGAGATATGTTCATCATCTTGCATAATTCCATGAATAGTAAATTTCATATTATTGAATAAATCTACTACTTGCCTAGCATCAGGATCTAGTGGTTGAGAAGAATTAATATCTAGATGTAGTTTACCTGAAGATTGCATCTCATAAGACTTTAACTCCGCAGAATTTGTTAGAACCTGGTTGAGATTCACATTCTGCACAGACTCACAGCCTGTAAGTGTAGTTGCACCAAGCATTGTACCAATCACTACCCTTTTCCAATGCCTCACTTTTACCATCTCCCCTTTAAATTTGGTATTTTCTACTAATGTAACTTTTATATTCTATTTTATTTTTCGAAAAAACTCAAATCAAAAACAATAGCAAAGAAAATCCTGCTGATCGTTGGGTAACATGAAGGGATGGTGGGCTTTGAAGTCCGAGGGATACAGGATCGATAGATTTCGAGACATGGCCCCAAAGTGGATTCGCTGAAAGTTTGCTTAAGTTCGGTGCTTTTTCGCTGAAGAAGGATATTTTGAGCTAATTAATCATCAAAGTCAGCACCGCCATCTGACGAAAGATAAGTACACGCATGGAGCCGGAATTTTTAGTTATTCGATTAACTAAGTTGATTCGATGAGTGTTTTTTTGAAACTCCTCCAAATAAAAAACCGCTATTCCCATAACGGAGCTAGCGGCGTTCAGGTGGACCCTTATTGTCCGATGCTTTGATTTACTGCTTGGGCAACTTCTTCTGTAGTCATCCCTTGTGCGTTAATGACGGAACCTTTGGTGGTAACATTTGCTATGCCCATAACGTCCTTATCCTGCCCAGAAATAACGCAGCAATCGCACTGGGCTGCATCCTTAGCCTCCAAATTGACTACTTCATGTCCATTCTGTTGGAGATGTTCTTTTACAGCATTCAAGGTTGCTTCTACTCCAATTCGTGCCATCGTTTCCTCACCTCCGTTTCTTTCGTTCCTTATCGTTTGCTGGTGGGGTGAATTCTATTCCTAAAATATGGATTTTATCTAAGAAAGCAATTCCTAATTCCGCAGCTACACCTTGAAGGGAATCAACTTTATCGATTGAATGTTCCACAATATGTTAAAAAATTCATATCCATATAGCTTGATTACCCCTTATAATTAAGGCAAAGGGGAGAAATCCCGAGCCAATGATTAACCACATTTTCCTATATTAAGGTAGGTGGATTTTATGTTATGTTCAAGAATTCTAGTTGCATTTGATGGTTCAGACTTAGGTAAGAAGGCTTTAGAGAAAGCCATTGAACTCGCTAAGTCAAATCCATTAATTGAAATTGACGTCGTTCATGTTGTGTCATTCCCAGTCATTATGGGCGAATTTGTTATTTCTGAAGAAAACCTTCAGGAGTCAGCCATTCAACACGGCAAAGAAGTATTAGATCAGGCAAAGGAATTACTTACAAAAATACCGAATACATCCCATACGTATGTGATGGAAGGTCATGCTCCGACGGTTCTCCTCGAACATGCTCGTGTGTACAGCTGTGACTTGATCGTCATGGGAAGCCGTGGCCTTAGCGGATTTAGAGAATTCTTCCTCGGAAGTGTGAGTCACAACGTTGCACAACACTCACCTATTCCCGTTTTTATTGTGAAATAGCTTGATCAGCAGCGAGCCTGTCTAGAGAGGCTCGTTTTTAATTGATTTTTTGGGGGATTCCCCTTGATTTTGCACTTACTTTTTAGCTTGGGGGTAAAGAAATACGAGGAGGGCTTATACCAATTTTATTTATAACATAATAAGCTGCTATTTTTTCACTCTAAACAAATTTCCGGAGATCAAGTTTTACGTATAATTGATGTAGAACCCCCATCTCCAGCGAAAATATCCTAATCTTCGGCGAACCTTCAGCGAAATTCACCCAATCTTCAGCGATATTCCAGCGAAAATAGCACCAAGTGTTTAACGCCCCCTTTCGAGTACAACGATTGCATCTGATAAGGAGCCTATCCGACGTATTTCAGATGCAGGATGGCGGTTGCAGCCTAGTTGCGACGGAAAGCAGTAAAAAAAGCCTTTACAGGCTTTTTTAAAGAGACTTAACAGCACTCCACTTCATTTTTCTGTGAATAAATTTCTTGGAATTTCTCAACAGCAGCGCTTATATCCGCTGAATGCCCCATTTCATTTAATGTTTCGCCCATTAATGTAATGGCTTTGACAAACATATCCTCTGTTGCATTCCCCATATGGCCGATCCGGAAGGCAATTCCCGCAAGCGAGGCTAGAGCTCCAGCGATGACTAAACCTTTTGTCGCGAGGGACTTACGGAATTGGGCGTCATCTACACCTTCGGGATAGAGAATACAACTCAAGGTGGGGGCAGCATTTTCTTCCTTCGCAATGGCCTTCATTCCATAAGTAGCTAGTGCGGCACGAATAGCACGCCCGAGTGCCTTATGACGGCAGTAGCGTTGTTCAAGTCCTTCCTTCATGACAATTTGAAGACCCTTTTGGTAGGCATAGATTAAATTAACCGGTGGTGTAGCATAGTATTTTCCAGGGTTATCCATGATGGGCAACCAATTCTTAATATCACAATAATAAGCTGGAACCGACTCCCTGGCATCACGAATTGCTAGAGCATTTTTACTAAAAGCAACAATAGCGAGACCTGGAGGAATTCCAATAGCCTTCTGAGAACCAGTTAGAACGATATCGATTCGAAAGTTCGGGTCTCCGTATTCTTTTGACATATCTTCTTCTAATGCTGCCGTTGCACACACTCCATCCAGAATAAACAGTGCTCCTGATTTCTTGACAATCGGAACTAAACTATCAAGATTCGCTGCAACTCCCGTAGAGGTATCTACATGTGTAACCGTTACTGCCTTAAATCCACCACCCGTAAGCTTAGCTTCCACATCTTCTGGACGAACGTGCTGTCCCCACTCAGCTTGAATCGTTTCTACCTCAATACCATAAGCTCTTCCAAGTGCAATGAAGCGATCTCCAAAGTATCCATGGCTAATTACCAGGAGCTTTTCACCAGGTGCAACCGTATTCACAATCGCTATCTCCATAGCAAGGGTACCCGAGCCTGCGACAACTACTACTTCTCCATCTGTGTTAAACAGCTTTTTCGATTTCTCAATAGAATCCTTAAAAATCTCCACAAAACGCGGATCCGTATGAGCCCATGTCTCCTGTGCAAGTGCCTCATAAATCTCATCTACTACAGGTGTAGGGCCAGGAATCAGGAGCATCTCTTTATTCGGCATGACATTCGCCCTCCTTGGAAAATTTATAATTTTTTACATTCTCTTCCTTCCCCTTATTTTCCTCCTCTCTCATCTGATCCATTCTAGAATTTCATTCTTTTCGACAAAACTAGTGGATAATCTGTAGAGGAACCAGCATACGCTAGGAAGAATTATTTAGGATAAGGAGGTGTCAGCGTGAAATCATCCTATATAGCCTTTGTTAATGAGCCCGCATTTGAAACGTTTTTAAAAGAGCTACAAAAATTTGGATTTATTAACTATATTACTGTCCATGCAAGTCTAAATAATATAGCCTATCGCGGAGACACATCTACTAAAGAGTTCATTATAAAATTCAAGAAGGCCTTTTCCCACGATCTGAATCAAATGACTGATTTCTTAAAAGAATACATTGTAAGCGAACCAGCACATTTACCTTTACATTCGCCTCCACCAGAAATCTCCGAGGTCAGTCGGACCATTATCGCCTTAAGCTTCCCCTTCTTTTTGAAAACGTATCAATCGAAATAAAAAGGGGATTTATGAGAGGTCAGGCTTGAGGCAATCATCCTTACTACGAGGGGAATACCTCATCACTAAGGCCCTCCTGGACTCTTATTTCACATTTCTCTCCTACTTTCTCTAAAATAAGGATCTCTGGGGCCCTTAACAGGAACAATCCTTGCTAGTCGAAGCAGTCCCTCTAGGCTTATTCACCTCCGAGCAAAATAAAAAGGCATGAATCCCTAAGAATTCATACCTCGATGATCTATATCTATGCCTTCTTCCATTTCCGTGTTCGATTATACCATAAGGCAGGTAGTTCGTCCGTAACATCCCGATAAGCATAGGCCAAACTGTACGTTAAAGCCCAGCTTCCGATCAGGAGCATACAAATTTGTGGACTCATAATCGTGAAATCGAACAAGCCCTGACCAAAAATCATAGCTATAATACCACTCACAAGTGGAGTTAAACGACATTCGTTTTGGAATAAAACCCGAATTTGTTGAAGCAAGTCCCAAAGCATCCACATTAAAACACCTAGTCCTACTACACCAATGGATACAGCCACAGTGAGCAAGGTATTATGCGCGTGGAATACACGAGCATAGTGGTACACACTACTATCTGCATAGTAAATACCAAACCATCCCCAACCTGTGATTGGTTGAATAATGAACATATGAAAACAGTTTTCCCAAATCGCTTGGCGATCTCGGATCGAGCCGAACAAAATCTCTCCACGTGGGAACCAAGCTGGATACTCAAGCATCAAGGCAGTTCCGGCAAGCAGTGAGAACATTAAGAAAAGCATCTTTTTCTTATGTCCAGCAAAATAACTGTAAATAACAAAACCTAGAAATAACCCAATGACAGAAGCACGTGATTCGGTCATCATCAATACGGAACCAAATACACCCATTCCAAGCAGGTAAAATAGCTTAAGTACCCCCCGATTACGACGGAAAAAGTAAAATCCAATCATAATCATCACAGCATACCATGTTCCTGCCAAGTTCGGATTGTTAAAGGTTCCAGCTATACGGCGAAATTCATCAATATCAACAATAGATCGGGTACCTAATACATATTTCCACCATGTTGAAGTATACGTAATGATATCCCAATGTTCGAGCCAGCCAATAAATGCAGATCCAAGTGAAAGAATGAATACCGATCGAAAAAGCTTCTCGACATCCTGTTCAGACTGATAATGATCTTGCAAATAAACACTAACTCCCAAAAATAAAAGCAGCACAAACGATGCCAAAACCGATGGCATATTCCAATTATCTAATCCCACAAGAAAGGACCAGAAAAAAAGAATCAATAAACCTTTCGTCCATGTGTTGTCATATACCCATTCACCCTGGCGTAAAAACCGGATTAATAGGTAAATCAGCGGGACAAGTGCCATATATGGCGAGAAAATGATCATCCCAAGAGCTAAATACAAGAGAAAAACCCCCTAAGGTTTTTTATATCTTTTTTTATATTTGGTACAACATTTTACGATACTCTAGTTCAATTAAATAATCAACGCAATTTCCTACCTAATTATCTATTTTTTACCATTCCTACTTTTCTTATACTACACTCCTTTCCCCAACCTTGGCAAGAACTCTAGAGAAATACCTATGCCTAATTTTAATTTTTATTCTCCATTTGCTGAATTTTTCCTCTTTTTCCCCAAATAAAAGAGCATTCAAACACTGAATGCTCTTACCTAATCATCATCTATTCAGGGATCACGCCGCCCGCAATACGTTCACCTGAATTACCAGCGGGGTCAGACTTTTGATCGTCTTCTTTTTCATGAATAATAATGGAACGACCAGATAAAGAATTTTCCTTTCCTTTTTCCAATGTTGCATTTGATAAGAAGAAGGTCGCTTCTGCTGTCCCATCAGACTTCACGTCAAGATTTGGCATATCTCCAAGATGTGGTCCCTTTGGATTTTCTAATCCATGATGTTTATGATAAGGATTCAGGTGAGCTCCTGCAGTCTCAAAATCTGTATCTGCGAAAGCCGCCTCATGAATATGAATGCCATGCTTACCAGGAGAAAGCTTAGACACCTGAATATGTAAAGCCACCCCTTTGGCATCCTGTTTTAACACGACTGTTCCAATATTTTGCCCTTCTTCATTGATGATTTCAACATGGGGAGTTTTCTCGATTTCTGCTGCAGGTACTTCAGCTTGTACAGCCTCGCCAACAGAAGGAGGAGCCTGGTGCATGGTCTTTGTAAGAGTATAACCGCCAATACCAAATACTAATAAAAAAATACCTAAAATAATTCTCCTATTGATCACTTGATCCATTTCTCCTTTGCTAAATTTTTTTTCACCTCCCAGTTTATCCATCTTTTCTCTATGCAAACATGGAGGAAAAGAAAAGGCCCTTCCCACCTGTTTGCAAATGGTAGAAGGACCCCTATGTTTCTAATCTCTAAGCTTTTTAAAGAAAAATGTAGTCTTCGTATAATCTCGTCCATCATCATTGTACGTGTGACGGACAGCTGAAGCCAGTTCCCAATTCTCTCTCCCAAACTTATTCATTAAACCCTGTAGTTGTTCAGGATAATTCATCATAGCTTCATCCACAGATTCAACTCGATATTCCCACTGTTTATTCGACATGAAACTACCCCCTTTTTCGATTCCATTCCCTAAAATTTATGCGAAAAGGAGGAAAATATTACAGGAAAGGAAACTATACTACTTATCCATATATTGTGAAAGGGCAATAATCATGGCCCCCATACGTTCATGTTCAGGCACGAGGATTCTCTCAATCCCTTCTGCCTCTATCGCTTCAGCTGTAATCTTCCCTACTGCAACAGCTAGAACCTGCTCCACAAAGGCTTGAACGAGTTCTAGCTGCTTATTCTTTTCCCTAGCATAGGAGAAGAGGTTCTGTACCTGCAGAGCCGTGGTAAAGCACACTGCATCAACTAAACCTTGAGTAATTTCTTGAAGTAATTTCTCAGCGATCTCTTGATCCGGAGCAATATGTCGATAAGGCAATAATTCGATTACCTCTGCCCCACTCCTCTGCAAAAATTCCGTTAATTGGGGCGCTGCATCCCCATGTAATTGGACCACCACCCGTTGTTGCCCAAACGGATAGGCTTCCAATGCTTTAACGAGCCCACGAGTTGTTCCATCATTATCTGCTATAACAGGGGTAATCCCTAGACTCTTAAGAGCAGCATACGTTTTGTATCCTCTATAAGCTACCTTAGCTTCTCTCAAGCGATCGAGGAAACGTTCCTTCATTTCTATTTTCTCGGCTATTTGTAAGAGGGTATCAAGCCCCATCCCGGTCGTGAAGATGAACCAATCCGCCCCCACCTCCACCAATCTTTGGATCTGCAACTCCATTTCCTTCTCCGCCAAAAACACCGTTCCCTGCATCGGTCGGACCAGACAAGCTCCACCTTGCTTCTCAACTAATGTGACCATTTCTTCCGTTTTTCTTGATGCAGTCACGATCATCCGTTTTTCCTCCAAGCCTCTGCTCATGGCTTCCTCCCGTTAAACATTATTATGTTATATTATAGCCATTTCATTGGAGATAAGTGG
>DATFAS010000114.1:0-4435 GCA_035254305.1 Bacillota bacterium | reverse complement strand
ATTTATAGTTGAAAATAGGCTTTTTTTGAGGAAAAACCTAATCTCGATAGTTTTGTAGCTATCATTCTTCTTTTTAAATTCAAAGTATTGACAGGAAATTAAGAAGATAGTAGTATTAAATACGTAATTAATGTAAGATTGTTATGAGATGATATTGGATAGTTTAGGGTGTTACTGGTTAAGCAGGCAAAACCTAAATTACTAGAAGAACAAGTAGATGATTTCTCTTGTTTCTGGTAGTTTAGGTTTTTTTATTTGAAAAAATAAAGAAAGGCTTGTAATCCTTGTATCGTTCACTTTTTTAGCTATCTAAGTAATTGAAGGTGAGGGGAGAATTGAAAAATGGAAAAAACATTGAAAGTAACTGCAGAATCAGGTATTCATGCTCGCCCAGCTACATTATTAGTCAGTACAGCCGGAAAATTCTCTGCTGAAATTGGCATAGAATACAAGGGTAAGAAAGTGAATTTAAAATCAATTATGGGTGTAATGAGCTTAGGAATTCCACAGGATGCTGAAATTAAAATTACTGCTGAAGGTGCTGATGCAAACATAGCTATTGCTTCTCTTATGGACATATTTATTAAAGAAGGTTTGGGTGAATAATTGATGTTTACCATTCGAGGGATTGCTGCATCTAACGGGATTGCCATTGCAAAAGCATTCCGCTTAGAAAGCCCAAAATTAATTGTTAAGCGAAACTTAGTTGCAGATCGTTCTCGTGAGATTTGTCGTTTAGACGATGCGCTTGCCCGAACGAAACAAGAGATAGAAGTCATTCGTAATCAGACACTTCAAGAAATAGGAGCAGATAAAGCAGCAATTTTTGAAGCTCATTTGCTCGTATTGAGTGACCCGGAGTTAATTAATCCGATAAAAGAGAAAATCACCTCAGAAAATGTCAATGCAGATTTTGCCCTAAAAGAAATTGCGGATCAATTCATTTCTATATTTGAATCAATGGATAACGATTACATGAAGGAACGCGCTGCTGATATCCATGATGTAACTCAAAGGATTCTTGCTCATCTCCTAGGTGTTCGTCTTGTAGGTCCAAGTTCACTCTCTGAGGAAGTCATTATTATCGCTGAGGATTTAACTCCATCGGATACAGCACAGTTAAATCGCAAATATGCACTAGGATTTACGACAGATATGGGAGGACGTACTTCCCATTCTGCCATTATGGCCCGTACACTTGAAATTCCTGCAGTGGTTGGAACAAAAGAAGCAACTGCAAAAATTGTTAATGGTGTGACGATTATTCTAGATGGTTTTAATGGGGAAGTCATTGTAGATCCAACAGAAGATTTGATTGAATGGTACCAAGATAAACAGAAAGTATATGAAAAGCAAAAAAGCGAATGGGCTAAATTAAAAGAAGAACCAACATTTACAAAGGATGGATACCAGGTTAAGCTTGTTGCGAACATAGGGACTGTGCATGATGTTGAAGGCGTTATCAACAATGGTGGAGAAGGAGTAGGGCTCTATCGAACAGAATTTTTGTACATGGAACGATCGAATTTCCCAACGGAAGAGGAACAATTCGAAGCCTATAAAGCTGTACTAGAGGCTATGAGTGAAGGAAAGCCTGTAGTCGTTCGTACATTAGATATCGGTGGAGACAAAGAGCTCTCTTACCTAGACATGCCTCATGAAATGAATCCATTCTTAGGATACCGTGCAATACGCCTATGTTTAGATCGAACCGATATTTTTCGCACACAGCTTCGCGCGTTACTCCGAGCAAGTATTTATGGAAATTTGAAAATTATGTTCCCAATGATTGCGATACTTACGGAATTTCGTGCAGCGAAAGCAATATTTCTTGAAGAGAAAGAGAAGCTTATGGCAGAAGGAATTCCCGTATCTGATATGATTGAGGTTGGAATGATGGTTGAAATTCCATCTTCAGCGATTATGGCTGACCAATTTGCCAAGGAAGTAGATTTTTTCTCTATCGGGACTAATGACTTAATTCAATATACTATGGCTGCAGATCGTATGAATGAACAAGTAACTTATCTTTATCAACCATATAACCCAGCTATATTGCGTCTTGTGAAAATGGTTATTGATGCGGCCAATAATGAAGGGAAATGGGTTGGAATGTGTGGTGAAATGGCTGGTGATCGCTTAGCCATTCCACTATTAATAGGCCTTGGATTACATGAATTCTCAATGAGTGCAACCTCTATACTCCCGGCACGTAGCCAAATTTCAAGACTTTCCAAAACGGCCATGGAGGAATTGGTTCAAGAAGCATTGAAAATGTCAACTGTAGAAGAAGTAATGGATTTGGTAAGCAAATTAGAGACGTTCGAATAATTATCTGAATTTCAGAAAAAAGGATAAGTGTGAAATATATCTATTGTTTAAATACAAAACTGTATGGTACAATCTATATGTAAACGATTTCAATTATATAAAAAATATACACACGACCCTTACGTGTTACTGATCATAAATCAGGCATGAGTAATGGAAAGTGGATAGCATTTCCTAATACAGCAGTGGGCAATTTATTTGTATTAGGTTCAGAATCTATCCTCACTTCTATTATTCATGCCTTTTTACGTTGGAGCTCGTGGCAAAATGCAAAGGAGGAAAAGTAATGTTTAAAAAGTTATTTGGTGTATTGCAGCAAGTAGGTAAAGCTTTAATGCTTCCAGTGTCTATTTTGCCTGCTGCAGGTCTTTTGCTTGCATTTGGAAATGCACTTCAAAACCCATCATTATTAGCACGCGTTCCATTTCTTAATGGGCATGTCATTCAAATTATTGCCAAGGCCATGGAATCTTCTGGTGGGGTAGTGTTTGATAATCTGTCTGTATTATTTGCTATTGGTGTAGCCGTAGGACTTGCTGGTGGAGAAGGGGTTGCCGGCATTGCCGCACTTGTTGGTTATTTAATTCTAAATAAGACAATGGGTGTATTAATGGGTGTTACTCCCGATATGGTGTCTCATAACGAAGCTTATGCAACGATCCTCGGTATTCCAACACTACAAACTGGAGTGTTTGGTGGGATTATCGTCGGAATTCTAGCATCAAGTATGTATAAACGATTCTATAGTATTGAGCTTCCACAATTCTTAGGATTTTTTGCAGGTAAACGTTTTGTTCCTATTGTAACCGCTGCCTCAGCGTTTGTTCTTGGTATTATCATGATGGTTGTATGGCCGCCAGTTCAAAATGGGTTAAATGCGTTCTCACATAGTATGATTGATGCGAATCCAATCATTGCTGCATTTGCTTTTGGATTGATTGAACGTTCTTTAATACCCTTTGGGCTTCATCATATTTTCTATTCACCATTCTGGTTTGAATTTGGGCAATATATAGATAAAGCTGGAGAAGTTGTACGTGGTGACCAGCATATATTCTTTGCTCAATTAAAGGATAACGTGACGTTAACAGCGGGTACATTTATGACTGGTAAATTTCCATTTATGATGTTCGGACTACCTGCAGCAGCCCTTGCTATGTATCATGAAGCAAGACCTGAAAAAAGAGCTTTGGTTGCTGGGATTTTAGGCTCTGCAGCATTAACCTCCTTCTTAACAGGGATCACAGAACCGATTGAATTTACCTTCTTATTCGTTGCTCCAGCCCTCTTTGCAATTCATGCAGTTTTTGCAGGTCTATCATTTATGACTATGCAATTGTTGAATGTAAAAATTGGAATGACGTTCTCTGGTGGTTTAATCGATTATCTATTATTTGGTGTTCTTCCAGGAAAGACAGCTTGGTGGCTCGTTATTCCGGTAGGATTATGCTTCTCTGTGATTTACTACTTCGGTTTCCGCTTTGCCATTCGCAAATGGAATTTAAAAACACCAGGACGTGAAGATGAGGAAGTACAAGTAAGTACAAAGAGGAATACCAACAGCCTAGCTGTTGAAGTTTTGGCCGGACTTGGAGGGAAAGAGAATATTAAACATCTTGATGCATGTATCACTCGATTACGTGTCACTGTAAAAGATAGTAAAAAGGTAAATAAAGAAGGCTTAAAACACCTTGGGGCAGCAGGTGTTCTTGAAGTAGGAGATAATATTCAGGCAATTTTTGGCCCTAAATCTGATCAATTAAAAGAACAAATTAAAGCAGTCATTTCAGGAGAAACATCAATCGAAACCAAAGAAGATAAAAATGTAACAACAAATGGGGTAACAAATGATATTTCCTTTATTTCGCCGCTTGAAGGTAAAATTATAGATTTAAAAGACGTGCCGGATCAGGTATTTTCTCAAAAACTAATGGGGGATGGATTTGCAATTGAACCATCTAATGGAGAGGTGATTTCACCAGTAAATGGTACAGTTGTGACTCTGTTTCCAACTAAACACGCTATTGGTCTTGTATCAGATAGTGGACATGAAGTTTTAATTCACATTGGTGTCGATACGGTAAAGCTGGAAGGACAAGGATTT
>DATFAS010000113.1:0-6883 GCA_035254305.1 Bacillota bacterium | reverse complement strand
AGCTTCCCCATATCATTATGATCATCAAGAATCACGAATTGTTCTACCGTAAAAGACGGATCCAATTGGGATTCTTCGATATATTGCTGGATTTCATCCCCTCGATCCCTGTTAGCAAGAACTGGCGTTTGACCAACTAAGCCTTTATCTATTCCATTCGCAGTTAACATTTGCTTGAGAAAGCGAAACCCCGCTTTTCGCCAGGTTGAACTAACGACTATGGATGCCCCTGTTTGATTCATTATTTGTTTCAAATTATCTACACAGCTAGGGTTGAACTGATATCCATTATAATGTGTACTCGGTCTTTGATAAGATCCAGTAACCATGACTCCATCAATATCCAGAAAAATAACCTTCACGTGATGTCTCCCTTCTTTCTACCACTTTTCCGTATTCTAATCGTATATAGTATATCAGCAGTTTAGTGCTTCTCCCACAAAAAAGACATGACAAAAATATATAAAAATCAACACCTACCCCAATAAAGGAATGAAAAGCAAAATCGAAATAATCGTTTCAAGTAGTGATCTGCCTTCTAATATAAGCAATTCACTATTGATATGCTATAATAAACTATCGAAAAGTAAACTCAAAACAATATAGTCAAGGGCAAAATTAGTACAAAATCAAGGAAAGCCCGAAGGCAAGTAAGGAAGGGAATAAATAGTGAGCTATAGCACAACATCCTCTGGCATATCCCTAAATGATATCCGATATTTCTGTGGTTCAACCTCTTACAAGCGCGGTGAAGTTTATTATAAAAACCATCGTGTCCTCCATGTGACCTATGATCCCGACGAATCTCGTTATGACGCCATCGTTAGAGGAAGTGAGAACTACCATGTATCTATCACCGAGGATGAAGTTGACCTAGAGGCATCCTGTGAATGTCCGGCCTTTCATTCCTATAGTTATTGGTGTAAGCATGTGGCAGCAGTTCTCTTCCACATTCATGCACAGAATAAAAATGGTTCAATCCCAAGCTTTCCTCCTACATCATCGCCGAAAAGTATAGAAATTCAGGAATCTCTGATCGCGAGCAGAGACTTACAACTAACGAAAAATCTCATTTCACTGTTTGAAGAACCCAGCCTTGGAGAGAGCCTAGAAGGTGAACTCTCCGAGGAAACCATACAACTCCTAGATGTCGAATTTGTCTGTAAAGCGATCACCTTTTCTTCTCAGAGTAATCTAATTGGTATAGAGATGAAGATTGGAGTGGGAAAACGACGTTATATTGTGCAAAAAATCAAGGATTTTCTATTCAAAATTCAACACCATTTATCTCATCTTTTTACGAAGAACTTCACCTATGATCCGTCAATCCATACCTTCAAACAAGCAGATTGGGAAATCATCCAACAGCTCAGTGATATCTGCAGGAGTGAGGTTGCTTACCGCGATGTTCTAAGCCGTTATTTAACTGGATCCACGATCATGAATGATCGTTTTCTATTCATTCCTCCCCTTGCTTGGGATAAGCTCGTTCCGAAGTTAAATGACATAGGGGTTTGTTTCGAGCATGGCGGCAAGTCATATGATCGGATTGAGATCAAAGAACAGCAGATCCCCTTGAGCTTTACACTTGATAAGGCTCGAATGGCAGGCTATCAACTTGACATTCAGGGGATGGAGAAACTCTTTATCATGGAGAATTATCGTTATGCACTTACGAATGGTGTGTTGTATAAGCTGACTGGACCACAAATCCAACGCCTCAGCAAGATCCAAGACATCCTTCATTATTCATCTGATAACCGGGTGATTATTGCACCTTCCCAAATTGAGGCATTCTTGGATCATGTCATTCCTCAACTGAAAAAAATCGGGAATGTCAGTATCGCCCAACAAATTTCAGACCAACTATTGAATCCGCCATTACAAACTAAAATTTTCGTCGATCGGGACGACCAACGACTCCTTGTTCGATTAGAATTTCACTATGGAGAGATTATGATTGAACCTTTACTAAAGAATGCTGTGCGTCAAGATTCAACAGGCCGCATTCTAGTTCGTGATAGTGAAGGTGAGAAGAAAACAATACGAATTTTTGAACATGAGGCGTACAAGTCGAATGGCAACTATTACTTCATGGATAATGAGGAAGAAATCTATCGCTTTTTATATAAAATCCTTCCCACCCTCGAAAAACAAGCTGATATTTATCTGACACCGACACTGAAAGCGATCCTGTTTAAACCGATGCACCAGCCTAAAGTTGCAGTCGAGGTGGATTCGAAAACACAATGGCTGGATATTCGCTTCGATATTGAGGGTATTGAAGAAAAAGAAATCCGGCAAGTTTTACGAAGTATTGTGGAAAAGAAAAAATATTATCGTCTTTCGACTGGAGCCTTTCTATCACTTGAGGAGGATGGATTTCAGGAGATTGGTAATTTTATTGAAGAAATGGGTATCCGGAAAACTGAAATTAAAGGGAAACATATTGAGTTATCGGTTGTTCGGAGTTTTTCGTTGATGGATGATAAGAATCGCACATCCGTGATTAAGATGGGAAAAACACTCCGCCAGCTCTTAGATAATATGAAACATCCAGAAAACCTTGATTTCGAGATTCCAAGCCAGATCTCTTCTATTCTGCGAGATTACCAGAATTACGGTTTTCAATGGATGAAGACCCTTAGTTTTTACCACTTTGGCGGTATTTTAGCAGACGATATGGGACTTGGAAAAACATTACAAGCCATTACATACATCCTCTCTGAAAAACTAGAAGGACACGCAAAAGAGTTGCCTGTCTTAATCATTTCTCCTGCTTCGCTTATTTACAACTGGAGAAACGAAATAAAGAAATTCGCACCTGAGCTTAAGGCTGTAATTGCCGCTGGTGATCGACAGGAAAGAAGTGATCTTCTTGACAATCTAACCGGTGTAGATGTCATCATTACGTCCTACCCACTGCTACGAAGGGATGTGGACTGGTATGCTAAACAGTGTTTTAGCTGTCTTATTCTTGATGAAGCCCAAGCGATTAAGAACCATACCACCCAAACAGCACAGGCAGTAAGGGAACTTCAGGCGAACCACCGATTCGCTTTAACGGGAACTCCTGTGGAGAATACACTTGATGAGCTATGGTCCATATTTGATGCGGTTTTCCCTGAATTGTTTAGTAGTAAGAAGGCCTTCAATGAGCTATCAAAAGAAAATATGGCACGAAAAGTCCGTCCATTTATCTTACGAAGAATGAAATCAGATGTCTTAAAGGAGCTTCCTGACAAAATTGAAACCCTCCAAACCACTGAGCTACTACCTGAACAGAAAAAGTTATATTTGGCCTATTTAGCCAAGCTTCAGGCAGAAACGATTCAAGACCTGCAGATCGAAGGGTTTTCGAAAAGTCGCATGAAAATTCTAGCAGGCCTTACCCGCCTTCGGCAGCTTTGCTGTCATCCTGCATTATTTATGGAGGATTACAATGGAGATTCTAGCAAGCTAGATCAATTGCTAGAAATGGTGGAAGAATACCGCAGCAGTGGAAAGCGGATGTTAATTTTCTCCCAATTCACAGAAATGCTGGGGATTATACGTCAAAAGCTTAAAGGATTAGGTGTTCACTATTTCTACCTAGATGGCAAAACACCTGCAAGTGAACGTGTGGAGTTGTGTCAGCAATTCAATAATGGGGAGCAAGAGGTCTTCCTTATTTCCCTGAAAGCCGGAGGAACTGGTCTGAATTTAACAGGGGCTGACACGGTCATTCTCTATGATTTATGGTGGAATCCCGCTGTTGAACAACAAGCAACCGATCGTGCCCACCGAATGGGTCAGAAAAACGTCGTCCAGGTGATCCGACTGATCACACAAGGAACCATTGAGGAGAAGATGTACGAGCTGCAGCAACAAAAAAAGGATCTCACCAACCATGTGATCCAACCTGGTGAAGAAGCAATCTCTGCTCTCAGCGAGAAAGAGATTCGAGAAATACTCATGCTTGGCGCACAAGCGAATTAAATCCAAAAGGAACAGTAGATCCCATGGGACTACTGTTCCTTTCTTTCAATCAATATATTCAAAATCAAATAATGTGATAATTTTCTCTTTCTTACGTTTTTGTTCATTCTCCCGATGAAAGGGCAGGTTTTTGTATATATCCCTCGCAACCTTTTCTGCATCATGAAACTCAAAATAAGAACCAAAATATTTACATTTTCCATTAATCGAAAATTGAACTCGCCACTTACCCTTGGCTTTATCCCACGTTAAACCCGGAACACCACTTTGATTCGTCGTGTACAGCTTTTTATTTTGCGCATTTTGAGCACTTGTTACCGTACGCAGGTTGGAACGAAGATTGTTCAGAGAATCCCCGTCTATATGGTCAACGACCAAATCATCCGGACAAGAAACTAACCAGCGATGAAGATATACTTTTTTTGAGGTACCATTGGCATAGAGCCTGCCATGTATGTAGTACCGCTGCGCCGTTTGGCTATACTCAGCAACCCAAGTACCCGGAAAAGATGATGCAAGTGGCAGATCTTTTGTATCTATCCATGCATTAAGATATAGTACCTTATAGCGAACATGGATGAGTGTGCGGTCCCCTTGAATTTCGAACTGGTTTTTCACTTTCTCACCTCACTATTATTGTAGCAAAACAGCTCGCAGAGGTGGAAGCATGGAAGGGCTTATTTTCCTTGTTTTAGAAAAATCGCCTTCACTCGATCTGTTTTGGCATCATATTCAAAGGAAGCTTCACGAATGGGTTCATCAATTTCGAAGGTTTCATTATTCACTCGAATAGAGGCTTGATGAATCTTCTTCGCATATACAGCTAAACCCGCAGTAATTTTAGGGATAGCACCCAAAGGGGTACCAATTTCATTAGCCATCACTTTTTCAGCTGCTTTTATTTTCCCACCTCTAATGACCGAATTTGTTTCCGTAACCATACAATTCGTCCCAGCAAAAACAACGGAATTAATGATTCCAGACTCTGTAAAGATAACTTCCCCATTTGCCCGTAAATTCGAATTTTGTGCATAATTCACTTCGATTCGACTAATGGGCTGGATACTATTTTCTAGGCGGTTCATCTCTTGTTCCAAAAGAGCTAATAGGCTTTGCAATGTCTCACCTTTACAGAAATTCCTGATATTCGCAGCTTGCGTAAATGGCCTTAACATTTGTTTTAGCATAATGTATTCAATCATTAGCTTAATTTTGTAATTCTGTACTTCATTAATTAATTGTTGATATCCCTTCGCAGCCTCTACTATTTCAGGAAACTTAATTTCTACAAGGGATGCCATAAGCTGGCCTTCATTGTATGTCATTCCTTTTGCTTGTAGCACTTGTAGAGCTTGACTAAAGGCATGACTAAGATTCACAAAGGCATAATAAAGCTTTTGAATTAACTGAAACGCATTACTTTGGAATAAGCCATGCTGGCCCGCAAAAATCTCGCTACTGAATACATTTCCTTTTATAAAGATATTCTGTGATGAAATAATTTTTGCTGAATAGATATTTCCATAAATAAAAATATTCCCGGAGGCTTCCACTCTCATAGCTTCCCTGACATCTCCGTGAACGGCAATATCTCCTGAAAAATATAAATTACCGGTCGCTAAGTCCACATCTTGATGAATTTCATATACCTTAGATACTTCTATATATTTTATCCTCGCTCCTGTAATCGATGGACGGCCATCTTCTCTGGCAATGATTTTCCCATCTTCCACTAATTCAACACTCGGACGTAGCTTTACCTCCTGCTTTTTTGGGGGTTTGTAGGGCAATGGTTCTCCTAGAACGTTCATTCCATTTTTCCCCTCAATCGGGCTGTGGAGAATCGCAACAACGTCTCCCTTATTCACTGAAGGGATTTTCAAACGTTCCTTGTAGTCAATTCGCGCCTTGTCGATGGGGCCCTTTTCCTCTTCATTATCTAGACCCAGGATCTCTAAAAAACCATCTTGCGACTCAACTGGTGGGGTTCCCACAGCAATACATATGGGCTGATAGGTGGGGGCCATCAACTCTTGCATAAGATTAGAAATCTCAATCATTGCTCTAATCCCCATTTTATGAGCATTTTCGGTAATTTTGGAACTCCAATAAGGATGATCCATCTGTTTTTCTGTCCATTCGATTTCAGGTTTTAGACAAGTAGCTGGGGTTGTATTTCTCAAATGATATTGATGATTAATGATAGGATGTAATTGTAGATAAACTTCCATCTTATCAACAATCCGAATATCGAATTCCTTCTGGTTCAATTCGAATTCCCATTGGAGTTGATCCTTAGCATAAACAGTCGTTGCTTCCTTAATTACCGCCCCATTAACCCGGATGATGATTTCTTCGCTAGGAATGATTTTAGGCTGTTGGCCTGAAGGCTTGGCATCCACAACAACAAACTTTCCATCTTGGACCCAGATCGATCTATCTCCATCCTCTACCTTCACAGGTACGCAGCATATTTCTTGATCACTAGAATCCTCTTCTGTATATAATCCATTAATGATATCTACCAAGTCAGCATGGTTGACTTCTCTTTGTGATGGATTCTCCAATTGTTCTGGAGTAGGGGAATCTACCTCTATGACCGCTTTGTTATCGATGGTTACTACCTCCTCTTTATCCTCACGATTCGACAAGTTATCACGATTCTTTTGTTCATCTATCCGACCAAAGGATCTGTTCCATTTCCCCTGCGGATTCCAACGTAATTGTAATAGCTTATTCTTTAGGATTTCTGATAAACGTTTACGATTTATCATAGATTTTCCTCTCTGTTTAAACTGGAACTTCCTTTCATTCTCTTGGGTGAAAAGCTATAAAGTATTGAGTAATGACAATACTACGATTTGTACTAGCTGTTCTATCCGAAGTGGAAGCATGAGGAGGTTGC
>DATFAS010000112.1:0-4333 GCA_035254305.1 Bacillota bacterium | reverse complement strand
ATTGTCAGGTTGAATGATTCTCGAGGTGAACATGAACAGGAAAATTTTTAGCATTTTTTTATTTTTACTGATTGTATTTATTGGTTACTACAAAAAGGATTTGTTTGTTGATTGGATTCACGAAGGTGGAGCTCTTGCAGTTTGGATTGGAATGCTCTTAACTGCTATCGATGTTTTCTTCCCAGTTATTCCTTTTCCTCTTCTAGCAGGGATTGTAGGGGCTGTATTTGGTGCATTACAGGGAACGGGAATCACATTAGCAGGTTCTATGATCGGAACCCTGCTCATGTTTCTTATGGCTAGATATGGCTTTAAGGATTGGGCTCAACAAAAACTGAAAAGTTACCCAAAGGCTAAGGAGTATGAGACATACTTTGAGAAGAATGCCTTTGTGTCAATCTTACTGGCACGATTGATTCCTGTATTGCCTTCTCCAGTGGTGAACGTTTTATGCGGTATAAGTAATGTGCGTTGGTCCATCTTCCTTCTTGCATCCTTTTTGGGGAAAGGCCCGTCTTTTTTCATTTATGCTTTTGCTGGAAGTCAATTTGAGAAGAGTAAGTGGTTGTCGATAGGTATTTACGTCGCGTATGCGTTGATTGCTGGTATATTTGCTAATCTCTATATGAGAAAAAAACAAGCGTAAGGCGTTAGCAGGAATAGAGAATACAAACCATTCGTTTCGGTTAAATTATGATTAAGACGTATCCTAGAAATAAGGGATGATCCCTCCCTTGAATCCTAACCTTTAAGGAGGCAAAGATATGTCTGTATTACAAAATTTTGATGACTGGAAATCCTTCTTAAACGAGCGTATTGACCAAGCTCAAAAAATGGGAATGGATGATGGCACTCTTTCCAACATTGCTTATCAAATGGGTAATTACTTGTCTGATAAGGTAGATCCAAAGAACGATGAGGAACGCCTATTGAAAGAGCTATGGGATAGTGCTGACTCCGAACAACAGAAGACACTTGCTTCTGTTTTGGTCAATTACATGGATAAGAAACCACATCAATAAGAGAGACCTCTCTTGAGGCCTTTCTAAACCCTATAGAATAATCTTAGGGTAAGAATTAGGGCTGTCCTTTCAAGGATGGCTCTTTTCTTTTTGGGGGAATACAGAGTTATAAGATAAAAACAACTTTTCAGTATAGACAATTAGAAAGGAATTATTTTACAATAGAAGGAGTGAGATGTATATAGAGAGTTTTTTTAAGTGTAACACTGAACGAGCACTCAGTCAGAAAGAAACAAGGGGGAAACAAAGTTATTGCAAGACATATCGGATGCTAGATGCTGCATATTTTCTTAGAGAAGGCATTAGCATGTTCATGAAAATCCTCATTGCAAATCGTGGAGATATTGCGGCTTATATTATTTCGAACATTGTCAATGACTGGACAATCGGGCAGTCGAACAGGCGAATATGACAACAAACTTTGTTTCACAGTATTTACAGAAGAAAAATAAAAAGTAGAAAAGAGGAGAATAAAATGAAACTGATAAAGGCTGTGATGGCAGGGAGTGTTTGGAAGGTATTGGTACAACCAGGAGATTTAGTCGAGGTCGGTCAGGATGTAATGATTCTAGAATCTATGAAGATGGAGATCCCAGTATCCGCTGAAATTTCAGGTAAGGTTAAAGAAGTTAAAACAAATGAAGGTGATTTTGTGAATGAAGAAGATGTTTTGGTAGAGTTGGAGTAGTGAACATGGAAAGTACATTACAATTAGGCCTACTGGCATTCAAAGAAAGTTTATAAGGGAGAATAGGGAGAATCCTATGAAGGGGGAGACAACGGTGACGATAGATGTAAAGAGTCAGGAAACATCAATTCATAATCGTATGGAGAAGATCAAGGAGGGTGGAGATCCCAAATACCATGAAAAGAATAGAGAGCAGGGTAAATTATTTGTTCGTGACCGATTGAAGCTTCTTTTTGATCCAGGATTTGAGCTAGAGGATGCACTGTTTGCCAATTGTTTGACAGAAGATTTACCGGCAGACGGGGTTGTTACGGTTATCGGAAAAATGAATGGCCAGGTTGTTTGCGTTATTGCTAATGACTCTACAGTAAAGGCGGGCTCCTGGGGATCTAGAACAGTTGAGAAAATCATACGGATGCAGGAAACGGCTGACAAATTGAAGGTTCCTCTTCTTTATCTTGTAGATTCTGCTGGAGCAAGGATTACTGATCAAATTGAAATGTTTCCCGGACGTAGGGGAGCAGGAAGAATCTTCTATAATCAGGTGAAGTTATCGGGTAAGATCCCACAGGTCTGTGTTCTGTTCGGACCATCTGCAGCGGGAGGAGCTTATATTCCAGCATTCTGTGATATCGTCATTATGGTAGAGGGAAACGCTTCAATGTATCTGGGATCCCCGAGAATGGCAGAAATGGTTATTGGAGAAAAGGTTTCACTCGAAGAAATGGGTGGAGCACGAATGCACTGTTCACAGTCGGGTTGCGGGGATGTTCTAGCCAATACGGAAGAAGAGGCTATTAAGCTGGCACGTGATTATCTATCTTATCTACCAGCTAACTATTCTACCAAACCTCCCGTACAGGGAGCGATACCTCCCAAAGTATTTGAAAAAACAATTGAACAAATTATTCCAACCAACCAAAATACACCATTTAATATGTATGATCTTATTGATCGACTCATTGATGAGGACTCATTTTTTGAAATTAAAAAGCTATTCGCTAGCGAATTAATTACAGGATTTGCAAGGATCGAGGGAAGCTCTATTGGTATTATTGCCAATCAGCCACGTATCAAGGGTGGTGTGCTATTCCATGATACGGCAGATAAAGCAGCTAAATTCATTACATTGTGTGATGCATTCCATATCCCCTTGGTATTCCTTGCTGATGTACCGGGATTTATGATTGGGACAAAGGTTGAACGGGCCGGAATCATCCGCCACGGTGCGAAAATGATTGCTGCCATGTCTGAGGCAACAGTGCCTAAGATTTCGATTATTGTTCGCAAGGCATACGGTGCTGGGTTATACGCTATGGCTGGCCCTGCATTTGAACCAGATTGCTGTCTTGCACTGCCTAGCGCACAAATTGCGGTAATGGGACCAGAGGCTGCTGTTAATGCGGTATACTCAAACCGGATTGCAGCTTTACCCCCAGAGGAACGAGCTGCCTTCACCCAGCAAAAAAGAGAAGAATATCGTCAAAATATTGATATCTATCGACTCGCATCAGAGATGGTTATTGACGGAGTGATCCCCGGCAATAGCCTAAGAGAAGAGCTCACAAGGCGTCTAGAAGCCTATTCATCTAAATATGTGGTATTTACAGAACGGAAGCATCCTGTGTATCCAGTGTAAGGAGGAGCAGCCTGTTTCAAAAAATGAAGGATCACGAATTCCGTGATCCTTCCTGCCTTATCGATTTGTTTCCACTTCTACAGAAAATCCTCTATCTTCCTCATAAAATAATTCAATCTCCATGCGCCCTGGCTCAAATCGGTGGTAGTCACGGAGGAATCCAGCAACTGCATCAATCATTTGTTGTTCGGAAACTATATAAGGAGTATGGCTGCCATCTTGATATATATTTGCATAAAATCCCTTATTTTCTTCATAGAATAGTTCTACCGAAAGTCGATCAAGTGGAATTCGTTGCTCTCTTGCACCATATATTGCTACAGCATCAATCATCTCAGTTTGAGTTAAAGTGATCTTCATAAATTCTATGCTCTCCTTCTTAGTTTTCTAAATAACCAAACGGCTCCAACTATAAGGGCAATATCAAGAAGAATGCCGGTAAAGGAAAATCCGCTTGAAAGGCCATATTCTCTTCCATATCCATTATATCCACTGCTAAAAGGGTGAAACATCGACCCAAGTATACCCCCAACAGCCATTCCTCCTAAGAAGGAACCTATACCCGATCTTGAAGTGTTGGTTGAGGGAGTATAAGTGGATGTCGATGGCTGCTGATTGTTATAGGTCCCTTGTGTACCTGAATTTGTTACTTGATTTGATGGACGTTGTACACCTGAACGGTATACATTACTCCCTGAGGAGCTACCCGGTGTAGTCGTAGTAGGCGTGTGAATACTTGATGTACTCGGTGTACCGCTGTATCTACCTGATTTAGATGCTGCAAAAGTAGGGGTTGATAGTGAGAAAACTAAGATCATGGCTATGAATACATTTGTCCATTTTTTCATTTTTTTTTGCTCCTCCTGTTTGTTTGAAACTTATCCTTATCTTTTTATACGAAACTTTGCTAAATACGTTTCAGAAATTTTAAGTAAACCTGCTCCCTTTTGGAGAGATTAAGGACTAAATAGAGTAGTAACGCTT
>DATFAS010000111.1:0-5837 GCA_035254305.1 Bacillota bacterium | reverse complement strand
AACTATTTCAAAAAATCAATCACTGGAAATCTCATTTGAAGTGGAAGATAATGCAACTTTAGAAAATATGAGAAGTGAATCATCATTAGTATGCAGTGCACTATGAATCGTGGAACTTAGTGGGACAATATACACTCTAATGCGATCATCACAAGTGAATACCAAGAATCAAATGAACTTATCTTAGAGATTTATCGGGGACTTTGAAAAATTGAGGAGTCATTCAAGGTCAAGGTCACATTGAAGCCCATATAATTATTACTTGTTTGATATCCGATATTGATATCAAACAGGTAATAATTCATGCGGGAAATACATTTATATTCACCAAACTCTCCAATGTAAACTTTACGTAAAAATGGTATGGATAGAAAATCTTCTGTTCCCAAGAACAACTAGGAAATAAAATCGAATGTATCTTGAGGAGTGTAATGGGGACTGCGGAGGGAAATCAGCTTCGTCCTAAAAGGCTCAGGACATATAACCCTATTTTTGGTCATCTTTAAAGTCATTAGGTGACAAGGATCTTATGAGTTCAGCTGTCGTTTGGTATTCTCCTTTCTGGTATACTATGCAACTTTCGCGTAGCATTTGTTCAACTAAGGATCCGTTTCTACATCTGAAGTGATGGAATATATCTTCCTCTTGGATAACATTGGTTCAGATCCCTGTCGTAGGTGAAGAGGAGATTTGCGGTTATCGATCAGAGAACTCGAGAACTTCCTTTATTGTTTATCTCTTTGGAGAATTTCAATAGATTCTTCTGTTTTTGCAATTCTCCCAATCTGATAATCTAGGCGGTCATGAATTTTTTCACTTCACTTAATATTTTATCATCGGCTTGAATATTCTCTATATGATGAGATTCTAAAGATATTTTTAATAAGTGAATATCTTCTTTTGTTGCCATATTTGACTTTATTTCCTTCATTTCAATTAAAATTTGCTTTAGTATTTCTTCCATAATTGCTACCCCCATTCTATATACCAATACCACTATTATACCAGGTTTAAGAACAAAAGGTGTTCCAAACACAATGGTAGAGCTTTCAAGGTAATTTATTTTATCAATTCTGATTAAAACAAAAGTTTTTAATTTTTTGTGGTATAATGTACCTGGCAAATTTACGTAATCACGTCTATTGTACTAGAGTTATAAATCATATGGTTAGGAGTACCAACTATGGATTATAGCGATGCAGATTATTTGATGATGAAGATTTCACACGATATGTGGAAGATGAAAATGAAACTAAATATTCCATTTGCAGCTGGGAGGGATACGCAATGTGTACAGTTCTTCTTTCCGAGAGAATTGGCAAATACGAATGGTGTACTTTCTACTGTCCAATACCTTGATTTTAGCAGCGATAATGTAGGAAATATAGAATGGAGATTTTTTAAGTCTGCTTTATACGAATTAAGAGAACAAAATATCCGTTTTCTAAGCATCATAAAAAGTTGCCAAGAAAAATATCCTCAATTTTTCTCCGCCCAGAAGGATTATATACGTTTAAAGTTTAGCTTTATAGATAAGAAAGAAGGTACAGTGTTAAAAGCCATTCAATATATGATCAATCAAATGACATGGGAACTTGAGAGGAAATATAAAATGAGTTATATTGATCTCCGTTTTAATTGCGAAAATTTAGATCGTGAGGCCATTCGCCAGTTACCTATCTCAGTTAAACGTTAGAAAAGTGTTAACAACTAATAATCCGGACCTTCATTGGTAGGGATTCTGGTTGTTTACTTCCTATGCTAAAATATATATAAAAATGATGAGTGAGGTAACGATAATGATTGTTCGGAAAGAGGATCTTCACAGGCTAATTGATTCATTAGAGGATCGGTATAATCAATCGGCATATGATTTATTAAATAGGCTGATCAATGGCGAAATTGCTTTAATCGATGGGATGGTTATTCAGTATGACGATGTACCTATGACAGAGAATGAAAAAAGCTTAGCGAGAAGGCTATGTGCGAATATGAGCAAAAGGAGTGTATAGACTGGGAGGAAATCAAGGGTGAAGTATAGGGTGATCTGATCAAAAGATGCGGCAAAGTATTATCGCAGGTTGGATATTAAACGAAGAAAGCAAATCGATAAGATACTTACTAAGTTACAAGCTGATCCCTATGCCCTTCCGTATGTTAAGCGGATGCCAGGGTGTGATTATGACGACTATAGGGTAAAGTTTGGTGATTTTCGATTGCTATACCGAATAGTGAATGGAGATTTGGTTATTCTTGTTTTGGGTATTGGGCCTCGTGGTGATGTATATAAAAATTAGCTATGGCTTCTATCATTCTTGTTTTAAATTGCAGGTGATTTAAAGGAACATTTAATAGATTCCCCATGATTCCTAAATTTAAGTTCATTTCCTCATAGGATTTCATTATTACTCTCCAACGGCAAATCATCTAGCAAAGCCCCGCCATAACTTGAAACAGCATTTGGACTTTGAAAAACAAAAACAACCCACAGTTCTAAAAGCTTTAGAAGACTTTAATGTAGACAGCAGCATCCCCTTGTATCATATATGTATCTAATTAAGGAAGGGTGTTTATTCAAGGGGGAGGTAATCTCTATGTACAAAAAATAACGAAAAGATAGAAGTATTAAGAAGTTAGGGAAGACGCGATTTCCCTAACTTCCTAATATATTAAATCAAGATTTCCCTATCTCCCGTTCACATTGCGATTCCTATGACCATGTATTCATTTAACAGTTTTAATGTGATCCACCTAACACCATCTCTGGGGAGGCGGGGGGAGTATTTTGTTTAGGAGATTTCATGATATGGCTTCTTTCCGTAAATAGGCGGATAAATAGAAGAAGTAAAAAGATCCCAATCAATATCAAGAACCCTCCAATTTCCCACGACATATCAGAGAACTCTGCTCCACGAAAACCATAGTTTCTAACTATCCGCATATACCAAACCATAGGAAAAGCATTACTCATTATTTTCGCCCATTCTGGCAAAAGAGCTACGGGTAACGTTAGGTTACTAGTAAGAAACCCAGGAATAACGATAAACATCATCATTCCCATTGCAGCCCCTGGATGCGGGGCTTTCCAGCTGGCCCACATGCACATCACGCCAAGTCCTAATGTATATAACAGTGTTGGCAGCAAAAATACTAGAGCATTTCCTTCGAAACGGAATCCGCCAAATATCTTTAATAGTCCGAAAGCAAAATACAGACCGATTGCGGCAAGGATCGCATAGGGAAGGATGCGGCTGACAATCCCAAAAGGATGACTTTCCAGCAGTTCAGCTTGGATCTTGTGTTGTACACGTAAACGAGGAATAATCGGCAATATAGCAAAACAATAAAAGATTGTGGAATATAACATCAAAAATCCCATGACCATCGTCATGTTGTAAGTTCCTGTTGGATTAAATAAAATGCGCTGCTGTACCGTTAGATTAGAGAGGATTCCCGTTACCGGGTCACCACTTACTCCTAAAGCTTGGAGGTGGGGGATGGATACTGACAGATTTTCTCCCATCATAATCTCTGTGATGGCTGTTCGCAAATTAGTGGCTGCAGCAAAGTTGGAATTATCGATATAAAGACCAATGTTACTCGGTAATGCTCTCAAGTGGTTCGCTTCAAGTCCTTGCGGTAATGAAATCACAGCAAGATATTGGTCATGGAAAAATAATTTCTCGATGTCAACTTGGTGATTTATTACAGCTTCAACACTGAGGTATTGGGATTCGTTTAGGTGGTTCGTAAGTTGTCGACTATACTCTGAGTGATCGAGATCGATGACAACTACCTTTCCTTCATTAATCTGATTGTTTACAAAAAATTGACCAAAGAACAGTACAACGATAACAGGAACGATCAATGCCACGATATAGTATTTCGTACCAGTCAGCATAAAATGAAATTCATCGCGTAGCGATTTCATCTACATTCACCTCGATTGTCATTCCTGGTAACAAGGAATCGATCTTTTGTACATAGACACGAACCTGAAAGGAGGAGAGGTCTGCCGTACCTTTTTCCCTGCTCATTCGTAAATTTGTAAATTGTGGTGCAGCTGTAATAAAGCGAGTTTTTCCTGTCATTTCTTGGTTTAAACCAATGACATGTCCTTTTATCTCTCCATCGACTTTAAAGTGTGCCACCTGTTTTTCGTTTACAAATAAATCATAATAAAAGAGGTCGGTTTCAAGCGTAATCACAGGTGCGCCTATGGCTACATTTTCACCCACTTTCGGGAGGACTTTTAAGATCTTTCCATCCTGTGGTGCAGTTAAAGTTAGTCGTTCCTTCTGAACTTCTAGCGTCTTTAACTGAACTTGAGCAGCTTCTTTTTTCTGTTGAAGTAATGAAATATTAATCTTGTTGTTCTCAAGTTCTTCTTTTACTTGATCTAGCTGCTGTGTCACTGTTTTAGCTCGATCGGTTGCAAGACTGGCCTGTGCTTTTTCCTCCTTGGTCGCACCGTTTATCATCTTTTTCAAGATATCTTCTTGCTGTTTAATCGCATTTTCTGCTAGCGTGAGTGCTGTTTGAGCACTATCTAAAGTAGCTTGTGGAGCACCACCTGATTCGAACAATTGCTTGGCTCGATCATATGTTAGTTTGGCATTATCATAGCTCTCACGCGCTGCTTGGACAGCTAATTCCTGTTTATGTATATCTTCGCTTCGAGGTCCGTCTAAGACTTGTTTCTGTGAAACCTCTGCCGTTTGAATATCAAGTGTCGCTTGTTTTTCTTGTGTACCTACTTTTTTATAACCGAGTTGGATCGAGTCGTCCGTTTGTTTAATTTGTAAATCTAACTGGGCAATCTCTGTTTTTGCCTTGTCGATCTGCAAGTCAATATCTGTCGAGTCTAAAACCATGAGGATATCCCCTTTTTTTACTCGTTGTTCTTCTTGGACCAAGATCTGTTGAACCTTGCCTCCGACCTGTTGGAATGAGATATTCACTTGTTCTGCTGTCAAAATGCTTCCTTTTTGTTTTTCAGCCACTGTAACAGCATCTGTTCCTTTACTTGCTAACATAACACCTCCACTGGTTAGTACAATGGCTGCCACAATTGGAATTACAATCACTTTTTTCATTTTTTGGCCCCTTCGTAAATGAAATAATATAGAATTAAAAGGATTTATAATGAATCAATTCGTTAATGGAAAACCTTAGCTTTGGTTTGGGTGCTTGAGCCGCATACCCTATAGTTGCGATTGCTACTGGAAGGTATTGGTCAGATAGATTTAAACATTTCATCAACAACGGTTTGTCAAAGTGAAGTAAACAAGTGTCCAACCCCCTCTCACGAGCTGCAAGCATAAATTGCATGAGCGCAAAAGATGTATCACGGAGTGCATGTTCCACATAGGCTTCTTCGGAATAAGGTATATCAAGTTTTGACAATGTCCCTTGATCTTCTGAAAGCTTCTGAAGCTTGTCGGCATGTGCACCCACATCAAGATCTCCTAAAAAAACTACTACAGTTGAACATTCAATCACTTGTGGTTGTTGATAGACGATCGGATACAATTTCTCTTTACTCGTTTGATCCTGAATCACAAGGAATCTCCACGGTTGGAAATTCCATGAAGAAGGAGCAGAAGCAGCAACTTCCAAAAGGTTTTCAATGATAATACTTGATATAGGAATACCAGGTTGAAATTTTCTTATACTTCTTCTGCTCGTATATACATTCCGACACTCCATACCTATTTTCTACTCCAATTCTAAATCCTTAATTAATAGACCGGTCTATATAATTACTTCAAAAAAAGTATCTCCTTATGTTTGGATAAGGAGGGGAATTTGCTCAGAAATATCGAGTAGAGGTTTGT
>DATFAS010000110.1:0-9404 GCA_035254305.1 Bacillota bacterium | reverse complement strand
GTTTATCACATGAAATTTCTATTAGCCATTGTTCAATTTCCTCATAAACGAGATAAGGTATTTCTTCAATTACTTGATGACCTACCCGTGGAATAACAATTAATTTAGACGTTGGAAGATCCATACGAAGCCGAACACCCAATTTTACTGGAACAATATGATCCTCTTCCCCCCAAATTAACAGCACCGGGTGGGGTATGGAACCGAGATCCTTACTTGACATATCACCCTCCCGGTTCCGTAATAGTCCCACTATGGTATTACTGAAACTTTTGTCTTTAACAGGTCTTGAATAAATTTGAATCATTTCTTCTGTAATAATGTTCTCATCATAGACAGTTGATTTTAATATCTTTGCGGCTTTTTTTCTGATCTCTTTTAAATCTACTCGGTGCAGCCACCATTTTATTAGGTATTGAAATAGGGGAACATGACTTAAATATTTTAAAGTTGTTTCAGTTGTTCCAATATAACCAGAACAATTAACTAACACCAATGAATGAACCCTACTAGGAGCTTGCTGAGCTGTATAGAGGCAAATCTGCCCTCCCATAGAATGGCCCATTAGAATAACATTTTTCAGTCCCATCTCGTTGATAAACTCATGAACGATCAAAGCATAACTCCGATAAGAATAATCGAAATCGGATGGTTTCTCACTATTTCCAAAGCCAATTAAATCAATAGCATAGGTATCATATTTCTGCGAAAGATAAGGAATCAGTCGATGAAAACTATAGGTGCAAGCCAAAAAGCCGTGTACAAGCAGAAAACAAAAAGGAGTAGGAGAATCTTCTGTTTTATATTGTTCAAAATAAACCTCTCGCCCATGAAGGCGAATGAAATTAGCTTCCTTCATGCTTGCCATCCTTCAGGCACATCCTATTTTTTCTTAATTGTTGGGGCAGCACCTGGATTTGAAAGAATCATCAGAGCTTCCAATTGCCCCTCCTCCGTCAGAATAAAAGGCAATGGGGAGATCGGAATATCTCCTTTTACACAGAAATCGATAGTAAGCTTCGCAAGCACCTTATATCCTACATCATTGCGAATATCTGCGATAATCAGCACATCCTGATGTGGAATTGCTACTCCCATCTCCTTCTCCACCATTCGTTTCATGAAGGAAATTAATTCATCATTGAGAACACGACTAGCTGCGTAGCCATCGCGTTGACTAAAGAAATAAAATTTATTTCCTGCCACTTCATCTTCTTTATAGGATGTATCTAATTTTTTAAGATTGGAAAGTGCCAGATCTGCTAGCTCCTCTTCACTTAATCCTGACTCTGCCAACATATTTTTATCGATAAGTACATAGGTTTTACCTAGATCTAAAGCAAAGAAAATTTGCGATTCTGCTGTGTGCTCAGTATAAATATATTGGGTTCCCTGCTTTTCCCTAGGGTGTGAACGGCTTCTTAGAACAGGATAGATAGCATCTTTGTTTGAGGCTATATCTTTCTTCGTTAGACTTGCCTTAGCCATCTCCACAAGCCTAGTAGCTGCTTCATCTAACGGTCTCCTATCGTTTTCATTCTTGATTTTTGTTGAAAGAACCGATAAAGAAATAGAAAAACCAACATCCTCCAATATTCGATGGCGGATGGAAAGCTGCTCATCCTTTATTTCGATTATCCATGTTTCTAAATCCAACTCATTATGCAGAATTCCCTTTATATACTCACTAATTTGTCTAGAATCCATTTGATAAGTTCACCTTCTATTAAACAAAAGTAAATGGATCCGTGTGTACAGCAGACACAATCACTTCTGTTTCACTTTTCGCTACTTTTAGTTTTTCAATCAGGAATTGCTGTATAGCAGACTTCATAATCTTCTCTACATTATGTCCAGGATCTACTAAGGATAGGCCTGCTGCCATTGCATCATGTGCCGTATGATAATAGACGTCCCCTGTCACCATGACATCTGCCCCTCGAAAGATAGCTTTAGGAATGAAGCTATTTCCATCTCCCCCTAATACCGCCACCTTTCTCACTTGGGTAGAAAGATCACCTACTACACGTACTCCCTTCACTTCAAAAGCATTTTTCACCTGTTCAGCAAATTCCTGTAATGTAACTGCCTCCCCTAAATAGCCAATTCTCCCCAATCCGTATTTCTTCCCAACCTGTTCAACCGGATAGATATCATAGGCTACCTCTTCATAAGGATGGGCTTTAAACATAGCCTTGACTACTCTTTTTATATTATCGACCGAAACAATTGTCTCTAGGCGAATTTCTTTTACTCTTTCAAGCTTTCCTTGTTCACCTAGAAAAGGGTTTGTCCCCTCAAGTGGGAGAAAGGTTCCTTCACCTTCTGTAGTAAACGTACAGTGGCTGTAATTACCAATCCATCCTGCACCAGCCTCAGTCATAGCCTCCATCACCTGATCATGATGGGTTTTGGGCACGAAGACCACGATCTTCTTCATAGCTTCGGTATACATGATATCGAGTGGCTCTGTATTCTGAAGATGCAAGGCATCTGCCATAAGATCATTAATACCACCGACAGCTGTGTCGAGATTAGTATGGGCTATGTAAACAGCTATATCATGTTTGATAAGCTTTTCATATAATTTCCCAGCTGGTTGATCGGTTCGCAGTGTTCTGAGGGGTTTAAAAATCACTGCATGATGAGCAATGATTAAATCCACTGCATTAGCAATAGCCTCATCAACAACATTTTCTAAAACATCAAGAGTAATCATTACCTTCTTTACTTCTTTATTTAATGTACCAACCTGAAGGCCAATTCGATCCCCTTCCATGGCAAGTGCTTTTGGTGCAAATTCCTCCATATATTGGATTATCGTTTGTCCTTTGGAAAACATTCAATAACCTCCTCTACCCATTTTAAACGATTTTGCAAGCTTTGCCGCTTTATATTAGCCTCATCAGAGATTGACCTTTCCAATCCTTTTAAGGCCCGATTAATTTTTTCCTGCTCAGCTTGCCATTTTTTTCTATAGACAGTGCCTTTTTCCTCCCACAAATAAGGACCAATTTCAAACCATTGCTCTCTTGTCCACCTTTCTCCCACATAGGGGAGATCCGGATTTCCCCTCTCTGCAAAGAGGATCTCATAGATCAATCCATCTTCTTCTAGGATTTTCTCACCTTTTAATTCCCAACCATGATGATAAAGCCATTCACGCACATTACGTTCTGCTACATTTGGTTGAAGAATGAGGTTTTCGACACCTTTAAGTTGCTCTTCCCCATCCGTCAAAATAGAGCAAATCAACGTTCCTCCCATTCCAGCTATACATACGGTATCTACCTCACCAGGTTTTAATACACTTAGCCCATCACCCATACGAACTTCAATTTTATTTATTAAACCAACAGCTCGCACTTGGTTAGAAGCAGCTTGCCAAGGTCCTTTATTCACTTCTCCAGCTATAGCACTTACCGCTTTACCCGATTGTATAAGAAACACTGGTAGGATAGCATGGTCAGACCCAATATCCGCCACACGACTCCCATTCTTTACTAGGTCTGCAATACTTTCTAAACGTTTGGATATACTAATCATTTTGCACCTCTAATGAATTGCTTTACCTCTTATTGTACCTTAATTTTTCCAAAAAAATGAGAAAAACCACTGAGCATCTCATTTGCATTGTCCATTCAAAATCGCTAAAATGAAGAAAAGTACGAAAGGGCATACATTTCCGTAACACTCCTAGAAGGAAATATCATGGCCTTGTACATTATGGTTCAACTAATCCTTTTCACAGTAAAAAATCCACCTTCCTAAAGAGGAAGGTAGATTTCTTAAGGGTTTTAGTTATTTATTCCAAGAAGTCCTTGAGGCGTTTACTACGACTCGGATGGCGAAGCTTTCGAAGAGCCTTAGCTTCAATCTGCCGAATTCTTTCTCGAGTAACACCAAAGACTTTACCAACCTCTTCAAGTGTTCTCGTTCTGCCATCATCAAGGCCAAAACGCAAGCGCAAAACATTCTCTTCCCGGTCCGTTAACGTATCGAGTACATCCTCTAATTGCTCCTTCAAAAGCTCATAAGCAGCTGCATCAGATGGTGCTAACGCATCCTGATCCTCAATAAAATCACCTAAATGCGAGTCATCCTCTTCACCAATTGGTGTCTCAAGTGAAACTGGTTCTTGAGCAATCTTTAGGATTTCACGAACCTTCTCAGGAGTTAAATCCATTTTTTCAGCTATTTCTTCAGGAGAAGGCTCTCTACCCAGTTCCTGTAACAACTGTCTTGATACCCTAATCAGCTTGTTGATTGTTTCAACCATATGGACGGGGATACGAATTGTCCTTGCTTGGTCTGCGATAGCTCTAGTAATCGCCTGACGGATCCACCATGTGGCATACGTACTGAATTTATATCCTTTTTTGTAATCAAATTTCTCAACCGCTTTAATAAGTCCCATATTACCTTCTTGAATCAAGTCAAGGAATAACATGCCACGACCCACATACCGTTTAGCAATACTAACAACAAGTCGAAGGTTCGCTTCTGCTAGACGTCGTTTTGCTTCCTCGTCCCCGTCCTCTATTCTCTGAGCAAGATTGATTTCCTCATCAGCGGAAAGCAGTGGAACCCTTCCAATTTCCTTCAGATACATCCTTACAGGGTCATTGATTTTGATGCCTGGAGGTACCGATAAATCATCAAAATCAAATTCTTCCTGATCTTCCTCGTCGGAAGGAATATCCTCATCATCCTCATCATCATCTTCTGATTCATTGACGACTTCAACCGATTGATCCGCCAAATATTCAAAAAACTCATCCATTTGGTCTGGATCCTGGTCAAAAGGAGATAGACGCTCCATGATTTCCTTATATGTGAGAACACCGCGCTTTTTGCCTAGTTCAACCAACTGTTCCTTTACTTGTTCTATTGTTAGTTCATTTCTTCCTTGCTCCATTTGAGTAACAGAGCCTTGTTGGTTTTCCGTCTTTTTTGCCATGGCATTCCCTCCTTCCTTAGGGTTTTGTGGATAAAGGCTTCATCGATTTCTTTAATTCTAGGATTCGGATGCCTAATTGGGCAGCTCCTAGGCTGTTCCCTTGCTTCTCTAACTTTTTTTGTTCTTGTCTTAATTGTTCCATCTCAAGCCATATTGGATAATTTAAGACTTGTTGTATGTAATCGGACACTTCTCGGGATGATAAATCCTCCGTTATTTCCTCTACAGCAATTCTAGAGGCAATATTAATTAACGATTCATCCTCAAGCCCTGAAATAAACTTACTTAATTCGGCTCTGTTTCCTTGTGCATAGTATTGATAAAGATGGGCAGCCAAGGCAGCATATTCATCCACATTAAAGTTTCCGCCAACCTTGTTCATGATTTCTTCAGCCCAGTCAGGACTATACATCATTAGAGCTAATAGTTTACGCTCTGCATTATGGTAAGCAGGCCAAAGTGTTTTAACAGGCACATGTCTTCCATTATTTATACTATTATTCCTATTTCTTGACAGATTATCCCTGTTTTTCGCCTTTTTTTGCTGATAAAAGATCTTTTTTTGTTCTTGTTTTAGTGCTTCCAACGAAAGGTTAAATTGTTCAGATAAAACCCGTAAAAAATGATCTCTTTCCACCGCATTCGCCAGTGTTGAAATTTGGTCTAGCATAGCGGAGATGTACTCCATTCGTTCTTGTTCATCTGTAAGGTCATAGTTTCTACGAAGGATTTCCATTTTGAAAGATGTCACGGAAAGGGAATCCTGTATTCGATTTAGGAATTTCTCTGAGCCGAACTTTTTAATAAACTCATCGGGGTCAAATCCATCATCTAAACGAACAATTCTCACCTGACAGCCTATCCTCTGAAGCACTTCTGAAGCCTTCATCGCAGCTTCAATCCCAGCGTTATCTGCATCGTAACAAATAATGACTTGATCTGCATAACGTTTAAGAATCTGTGCCTGTGCCTCTGTTAAGGAGGTACCAAGAGAGGCTACACCATTATGAAGCCCTGATTGCCATGCAGCAATAACATCCATGTACCCTTCGAACAGAATGACTTGGCGTTTCTTACGAATATGAGATTTGGCTTTCGCTAGATTAAAAAGAATCCGACTTTTGTTAAATTGGGGATGTTCTGGGCTGTTTAAATACTTGGGATGTCCTTCACCTAAGATTCTTCCCCCAAACGCAACAATCCTTCCCTCAGAATCTGCAATTGGAAACATCAATCGATTACGGAATAAATCAAAAGGCTTATGATCATATTCCCTTCGTGCTAACAAGCCAGCCTTCTGCATTAATGCTGCTGAATATCCTCGTTTCGTCAGCAGGCTAGTCAAAAATTCCCAATTATCCGGTGCAAAACCAATGGCGAATTCTTCAGCAGTATCTTGACGAATCTGACGCTTAAGCATGTATTCCTTCGCAGCCTTCCCATAATCTGTCTGAAAGAGAAGGTGGTGGTAAATTCGAGATACAGATTCATATGCCTTAAGTATGGTTTGCTTTTCCAACTGCTCCGGTGACTCCACCGTTTGTGTCCATTCACTAGACGGTATGGCTATTCCTGCTCTTTGCGCTAAGGCTATAATCGCCTCTGGAAAAGTGACTCCCTCTAGCTTCATAAGAAAGCTGAAGATATTACCACCAGCTCCACAACCAAAGCAATGAAAAATCTGTTTGTCTTCTTGAACAGAAAAGGATGGTGTCTTCTCGGAATGGAAAGGACATAATCCCATGTAACTACGGCCGCTTTTTCGGAGGCTCACATATTGCCCAATAAGGTCAACAATATTAATCGAATTCCGTACTTGGTCGATAATCTCCTCAGGAATTCTATTCATCATGTTTGCCGGATCCATCCTTTCTGCGACACATAGGGTTTCTTTGTTTTTCCTCGTTTCCATCTAAGTATAAAAAGGTTACTTCACGGATCTCTTATAATGTAAAAATCATCCCTACCCACTGAATAGACCTTCTAAAGATTAAGCTAACATTTCCCTTATAAGCATATTTATAAGGCAACGAAATATTATTCGTCAAAACTCGCAAAATCTCCTGCCATAGATTGCAAACATTTTTGCAGGTTTTTTCGAAAGAAGAGCTCATCTTCCACAGCTAGCCGCTTAGGTCCCTTCGGTCTATTACCAGAAATTCTTTCCTTGTAGGACAAATGCCGAGACATCAAGAGTTGATCAATATTATGATTAGTATATTCTTTTCCCCTTGAACTAATAGCCAAACAACCACGTGCCAGTACTAAACTAGCCAAGCCATAATCGTCTGTAACAACTAGATCTCCTCGCTTGACCTTATTTACAATATACATATCCACGGATTGATAGCTTTTGTCTACAGTTACAAGTTGGCTTGCAGGGCTTGGAGGCCCAAAATGGTTTGCAAACGAACAAACAAATATCGCCTGCACTTGATGTTTTTCCGCTTCTTCGGCAATAATGGTCTTGACAGGATTTGCATCCGCATCAACATATAAAACCAATTGTGTCAACTCACTTCCTCACATTATTCTACGAATCTAAATTGATTCCTTCTGAAGGAAATGAAATAAGTGAATTCCGAATTTTGTCGAAATGATTTTCGTCTAGATATTACCTCTCTCCGCAAAAAATATGTTATAATAAGATTTATTTACTTTCTTACATAATATATACGATATTTTTCATCTTTTTCCTTCTTTTCAAGCAAAAAGTTCTCGACAAATCGAGAACTTTTTTTATTTCTAACCATTTAGTTGTCAAATTGACTATTATTTTTGCGAATAATCTCCATAATTAAATTTGCGGTCTCTTCCACAGCCTTATTGGAGACGTTAATAACTGGGCAACCCACACGTTTCATGATCTTTTCAGCATATTCAAGCTCCTGCATAATTCTCTCTAAGCTCGCATAATTCGCTTGAGAAGTAAGACCGAGTGATTTCAATCTCTCTCTACGAATCATATTCAGCTGATCTGGGCTAATTGTGAGTCCAATACATTTCCTTTTAGGGATCATAAATAATTCTTCTGGTGGTTCTACTTCTGGTACCAGTGGTACATTAGCAACCTTAAAGCGCTTATTAGCTAAATACATGGATAATGGTGTTTTGGAGGTGCGGGAGACACCAATTAATACAACATCAGCACGAAGTAATCCTCGTGGGTCACGTCCATCATCATATTTAACAGCAAACTCAATAGCTTCTACTTTTCGAAAATACTCTTCATCAAGCTGCCGGACAAGTCCTGGTTGATTTTTTGGTTGTTTCCTCGCAATTTCCTCAATCGCCTGAACCATAGGAGTCATGATATCAATAACCGTTACCCCATGCTCTTTAGCAACAAGCTTAATATGTTCTTGCAACCTTGGAATGACAAGTGTAAGTGCAATAATTGCTCCACATTCCTTTGCTGCGAGTACAAGTTCATTTATTGTTCCTTCATCTTCCACGTACGGAAATTTGCGAATTTCAATGGATTGACCGTCGAATTGGCTAGCAGCCGCTTTTACAACAACTTCTGCCGTTTCACCAACGGAGTCGGAAACGATAAAAACGGTAGGATCAAAAATGGTGCATTCCTCCCTCACAATAGTCCCCTTTAAACCAATTACATAAGACTATATGGATTGTTCACTTGCAAGTTCAACATAAGCTTTAGTCACTGTTGTCTTTGTTACACGACCTACCACTTCATACACTTGCCTTTCACCATCATTTACTTCCCTGACTACAGGAAGAGAATCAATCTGATAATTGATCATTTTTTTGGCTACGTCAAAGATACTATCCTCAAGATGACAAACAACAATATTAGGCATTCTAGACATGATAATATTAACCGGAATATCCTCAATCTTCTGTTTTCCAAGCATAGCACGAAGTAAATCCTTCCGTGATACGATTCCTGCCAGAAATCCCTTATCATTCGCGACATAAAGCGTCCCTACATCTTCCAAAAATAATGTGCACACTGCATCATAGACAGTGGTAGATTCCTTAATGACAACAGGGTGGGCTTTATAATCCCTTACTACCTTCTTCCGAGCAAGATCACCCAATAATTGGGGTCCACTCTTCCCTGAGTAAAAGTAGCCAACCCTTGGCCTAGCATCTAGAAAACCAGCCATGGTTAAGATGGCGAGATCAGGGCGCAATGTTGCTCTTGTTAAACTGAGCTTCTCCGCTATCTGCTCACCAGTGATTGGCCCTTCACTTTTGACAATTTCTAAGATTAATTCTTGGCGTTTTGTGAGCTCGATGATATTCACCATCCTTACCGTAAGATAGCCAATAATAATTATTCATAGCTGATTTAAGCCCCTTATGTTGGTAAAGAAATATGTCGTTTCCAATTCCCAAATCAATTATATAGTATGAAATAGACTGAGCACTAGTCTTTGATTCCCTTAAACTGAACTTGGAGGCAAGAAGCTTCTTA
>DATFAS010000109.1:0-4087 GCA_035254305.1 Bacillota bacterium | reverse complement strand
TATAATTAAGATCCCCACCCATTTATTTGTTGTTAAAGGAATTTTATCAACCCCAAACAAACCATAGGAATCAATAAACATTGCCGATAATAGCTGGGATGCAAGAATGATGGTAACGGCATAAGAGGCACCTAATGAGGTAATGCCTTTCATTACACTGAAAATAATCATGACCCCAAAAGCCCCACCTATTAAATACATCTTGTTTACTTCTTTAATTTTGTCAAAGCCTCCGTCTCTAACAATAAGAAAAATAAGAAAGGAAATCATAAAACCAAATCCATGTACGATTAAATTGGTTTGCCACAACCCCAATTTCTCACTAGCTTTCGCATTGAAAACACCCTGTAAACAAATAAAAACCCCTGCAATTAACGAAAATAAAATTCCCTGCATATACCGAAATCTCCCTTTGAATGATTGCCCACCATTAACCTTTTGGAGAGCATTGCCAATTACGTATTATAACAGATCCAGCACAAACCTCTTGCAAATTTTTAAGTTTCTTTTACTGAATTCTCGGAGACAATACGTTCTAGGAGGGATGTATGGAACAGAAAAATATAAAAAAAAGTCATAGACGATTAAGGAAAAGACAGATCTTTTTCAGGTTTTTATTTATCTGTTTAGGGGCTTTGCTAGTTTCTGTTGGATTAGAAATCTTCTTAGTTCCCAACAACATCATTGATGGAGGAATTACGGGGATCTCAATTATGTTAGCTCACTTAACAGGAATAAAATTAGGTATCTTACTATTCTTATTCAATCTACCCTTTTTATTTATTGGGTATAAACAGTTTGGTAAGACCTTTGCCATCTCTACTCTCTTTGGAGTTATGGTGATGTCTCTAGGTACAACATTACTCGTTCCTGTACCTAGCCTCACACAAGATCTCCTATTATCTGCCGTATTCGGTGGCATTATTCTAGGAATGGGAGTCGGAATGGTCATTCGGGCAGGGGGTTCCTTGGATGGGACAGAGATTGTGGCTATCTTAATTAATAAGAATACTCCATTCTCCGTCGGGGAAACCATTATGTTCTTTAATATCTTTATTTTAGGAAGTGCTGGTTTTGTTTTTGGATGGGATCATGCGATGTATTCACTCATTGCTTACTATATTGCCTTTAAGATGATTGATATTACCATAGAAGGGCTAGATCAATCTCGTTCAGTCTGGATCATTAGCGAGAAGCATGCAGAAATTGGGGACGCGCTGGTGTCCCGATTGGGTCGAGGTGTCACTTATTTAACCGGAGAAGGCGGGTATTCCGGGGATGAACGGAAAGTTATCTTCTCGGTAATTACACGACTAGAGGAAGCAAAATTAAAGTCAATTGTGGAGGAGTTCGACACCACCGCATTCCTGGCGATTGGTAATATCCATGATGTTAAGGGTGGAAGATTTAAGAAGAAGGATATTCATTAGATTGTGCGGAATTTTATTGCTTGGTAAGATCCACCATAATCCTGGGTCTGGAATCTCATAGGGGTCTCTGGGGCCTCTATTTCGCTGATTATCGGGTAAAAAGTACACATAAGCGCCTGTGGGAACCTTATCGGCCCGGTCATCCCCCATATTCATGAGTTTTGGGTCCCATAAGGAACTCTGGGGCCTCTATTTCGCTAGTTATCGGGTAAAAAGTGTACATAAGCGCCTATGGGGATCTTATCGGTTCGGTCATCAATTAGTTTCAAGTTTGAATCCTAAATAGGGTCCATTCCTACTGCTGCTTTCAACATCTTCAATATCTCATCTTTCTTTTGATTACTGTACCACTCTTCTTCAATCGAATCATACAACCGTGTATACTCTTCGTTGGTAATTATTCGTTGATCTAAGAGCTGTTGAAAGCAGCTAAGCTTCACTTGTGTTCGATCCACGATCTCTGAATACGACATTCCATTGTCTAACATTTCTTGATTATACAGTACATGCCCCAGTTCATGGGCAAGGATATCTAGAAAAACATCCTGTTCCAACTTGTTCGTGTCAGCCAAAATGTAGATGATATGACCCTCATTACGGTACTCGACAAATCCATTGATCTGGTGCGGATGATCGATCAGGTAAACTTCACATCCATAGTGCTCTTGCACCCAATGGGTATAGAATTCTACTACCCGCTGCTCCATAGCCCTCCCCTTCTCCATGTCCATCATTCAAAAAAGGTAAATCCTTCACTTGCGAGTTCGAATCCTTCCTCTGATTTGTTCTATTTCGAAATTCCATGCCGATGTGCATAGATTGCCGCTTGTGTCCGATCCTCTACACCTAGTTTCATCAGGATGTTACTGACATGCGTTTTCACTGTCTTGATGCCTATGTATAGCTGATCGGCAATTTCTTGATTTGATTTCCCTTCACCGATTAGAATCAGAACTTCTAACTCCCTACTTGTACACTGTTCATGAGCAAGTTCGATTGATTTGGCTTCACGAAACCGATTCATTAATTTACCTGCTACCTGTGCCTCCAATACAGGCTGGCCTGAATGAGCCTGGCGAATCGCCTGAGCAATATCGGGGGCTCTTGAGGTTTTTAGCAAATAGCTAAAAGCACCCGCTTCAATAACTGGATACACTTTTTCATCATCTATGAAGCTGGTCAGTACAATGATTTTAACCTCAGGTTGGGCCTCACGTATTCGCCTTGTCGCTTCAATGCCATCCATGCCCTCCATCACTAAATCCATCAATACTACATGTGGATGCAATAGAGAAGCCAACCGAACTCCTTCTTCCCCACTGGACGCCTCACCCACCACTTCAATTCCTTCCTCTGTAGAGAGAAAAGCGGCAAGCCCGATTCTAACCATTTCATGATCATCAACAAGTAATACGTTAATTATGTTCTCCATTGGCCTATATCTATGCCTCCCTTTCATAACGACAACAACAATGATCCACTACTGGATCAATGGTACCGTAACTTCTACCATGGTTCCCTTCCCAGGAGCAGACGAGAAGGTAAGTGCTCCACCAATTTCTGCTACTCTTTCCTGCATCATATGGATCCCATAGGAAGAAGTCGCTTGTGATAGCATTTTTTCTGAAAAGCCAATCCCATCATCCTCAATTTTCAGACGCAAAAGATTGTGAATGACAGCAAGACGAATCTCCACCCGGTGAGCTTTCGCATGACGGAGAATATTAGAAATAGATTCCTGCAGAATGCGAAACAAATGATCCTCAATCCCCTTTGGCATAGATGGCAAATCCTCTATCGTCCAGACAAATTCAAGCAAATGCTTGCCTTGTAGTTCACGGAGCAGTTCCTCCATCCCTTGACGAAGAGTTTTCCCTTCTAAGTGAGCCGGACGTAGCTGCAGTAGAAGCGCTCTCATCTCTGATTGAGCCGCTGCCGCCATTTCTTCCACTAATTCTACTTGGTGGGAGGCTTTTTCCGGATTTTGTAGTAGGGTCCGTTTAACCGCTGCCATCGTCATCGAGATGGCAAATAATTGCTGGCTCACCGCATCATGCAGTTCTCGTGCTAGCCGATTGCGTTCCTCATGAACTGCCGCATGCTTAGCTTGATCCATCAATTCCGCATTATGAGTGGACAAGCGCTGTAGAGACGAAACCTGACTACTGAAGCGCTGCGTCATCTCATTTAATAATCGTCCTAATTGACCAATTTCATCCTGACCTAAATCCGGAATCCTACTAGCAATATTGCCTCGTTCAAAATGAAGAGTAGATTCAATGAGGATCTCCATCCGTTTCTTGATCTCGTTCGCCCCTGTGAATCCAAGCGTAACACTAACCCCAATGGCAATGATCCAAAATACGAACAGAAAAACAAAAATAAAGGCAAGACTTGGGAAGGGAGGAACGCTAAATCCGAAACTGTCTGCCAGCCAATCAGACCATTCCTGCGTATGTGATAACTCATACCACAAATAAAAAAAGATAAGGGCACCCAAGGAAACCGAATAAATCCCCACCCATACTGCCTGTCGGATCAATTGCCATTGAAGGCTTACCAGCTTATTTCTTGGCATGATCTTCTCCTCACAAATACTTGATATCCATTTCCCCAACGAGCAAATTCACGATAATCCGTACACTCTTCTCCGCATC
>DATFAS010000108.1:0-11008 GCA_035254305.1 Bacillota bacterium | reverse complement strand
GTTAATCATCAAATAAAATTTACCAATAATGTGCAAGGTGTGACTGAGGCTAAGTTCTCTCTGTATCCTCAACATTTAGGGCAAGTAGATATCCGAATTACTTCCCATCAAGGGCAACTGTCAGCAGAGATTATTACCAATACCTTAATGGGGAAAGAAGCAATAGAAGGTCAACTTCACCAACTGAAGGATACCTTGCAACAGCAAGGATTTGTGGTTCAGAAGTTAGATGTTTCTTATCAGGTTCCTTCAACAACGGATTCAAGTTCAACGAATTTTATGTTTTCGGGTGGTGGCAATAGCTCCACTAGAGATCAATCCTCTTCCTCGTCAACTCGTTCAAATCGAAAAGGAAAGGATCAAAATCTAGAGGAAATAGAGCAGGTAAATCCAACGACTAGTACATACGGAGGAACGTCTCCTGGATCAGGATCCTCCCGAATTGACTTTTCGGCGTAGAAGGGGTGTATGAATAATGAGTAGTTCAGTGGGTATCCCCACAGCAACAACGACTTCAACTTCAAGTTCAACTTCGCAAACTTCGACAACTACGAATAAGCCTAATCAGCTGGGCAAAGATGACTTTCTGAAGATCTTAACGATTCAATTGTCCAATCAAGATCCTGCTAATCCACTACAGGATAAGGATTTTATCGCACAGATGGCGCAGTTTAGCACGCTTGAGCAAATGACGAATATGAATAAAACATTAGAGGATTTTGCGAGTAAATCAGATGCCAATACACAGCAAATGGCGTTGAGTCAGTTCTCTTCCACTATTGGCAAAGAGATCACTTGGAAAGACTCTACTACCCAAGCCACTTCAACAGGTGTTGTGTCTGGAGTATCTAGTCAAGATGGGAGCTATTATTATTTGATTGGAAATCAAAAAGTTCCTACCGATCAGGTGAATCAAATAAAAGAAGTTGCTGCAGCAACCCAAAATAGTAGCACAACAACAAACTCGGATACAACTGGAACAAGTACAACAAGTACGAGCACAACTGGAAGTTCAACGGGTACAGCTACGACAGATACAAGTACAACGGGTTCGAGTACAGCAAACTCAAGTATAACAGGAACGGGTACTACCGATTCAAGTTCAACGAATACAAACACAACGAATTCAAATTCGACGGGCTCAGGTACAACCAGTACAAGTACAACTTCTAATTAAAATTAATCCATCAGTATAGATATTCCCATTATAAGGAGGAATTCATATGTTAAAATCACTATATTCTGGTGTGTCAGGGATGAAGGGATTCCAAACTAAGCTAGATGTAATTGGAAACAACGTTGCCAATGCCAATACCGTTGGATATAAGAAAAGCCGTGTCATGTTTCAGGATATATTAAGTCAGAATGTTACTGGGGCAACAGCGCCTACAGATACACCAACGGGAGGGGTTAACCCTAAACAGATAGGTCTAGGTGTGAAGACTGGATCCATTGATGTCATACATACACCTGGAAGCCCTATGACTACTAATGTTGGAACGGATTTAGCTATTGATGGGGATGCATTTTTTGTTGTCTCACCAAGTGATAGTGGTTCACCAGCCTATCTTACTCGGGCGGGGAATTTTACAAGAGATGCAAATGGCTATCTAGTTAATTCTAATGGTTATTTCGTTATGGCAGGGGATGGAACGAGCACGATTAAAATTCCTTCAGATCAATATTCTTCATATTCTATTGATTCTAATGGTAAAGTTACAGCTATTAAAAAGGCAGATGATTCGATTGATGACACATTACCTACAATCGCAACAGCTATTGTATCGAACCCCGGGGGGTTAGAAAAGGTTGGAAGCACTTTATTCCGTGAAACAACAAACTCTGGAAAACCTACAATTGGTGCCATTAATGATTCCACAGTTAAAGGTGGCCAAATTCAATCCGGCGTTCTCGAAATGTCCAACGTTGACCTAACTGAAGAATTCACTGAAATGATTGTAGCACAGCGTGGTTTCCAGGCGAATGCAAGAACTATTACAACATCGGACTCCATATTAGAAGAGGTTGTTAATCTAAAGAGATAAATCTTTCAATTTTAGGAAGCCTGCATAAGGCTTCCTAACAAATGATAGAGTGGAGTACTCATGAAAAAAAAATTACTGCCTATTATAATCGTTCTCGTTGCTGTATTGATCTTTCTTGGTGTGGCCTGGTATTTTCTTCACCGATCTACTACTAAGGAACAACCAGTTGAGCTAAATGCGGATGCGATCCTTGAGACCATGGTAGATACTGAACCACTCACTACCAACTTGAAAACAGATGGATTTATCCAATTACGTTTTCAGATGCAGACAAATAGTAAGAAGGCGAAAGAGGAATTAGCCAAGCGCAATTTCCAAGTGAGAAATATTGCCTTGCGATTAGCTTCTTCTATGACAGCTGAAGAGGTACAAAATCCTGATGGGATGGCTAAATTGGAAGATCAGTTGAAAAAACAGGTTAATTTGCTGATGCAAAATGGTCAAGTGGAAAAAGTCTTTATCACTAACAAGATCATTCAGTAACTCAAGGAAGAGTTAGGAGGATGCCTTTTGGCAGAGGTATTATCACAACAAGAAATCGATCAGCTGTTATCGGCCTTAAATTCAGGTGAAATCCAAGCGACCGACATGACGGAAACCAAGGAAAAGGTTAAGATCTATGATTTCAAACGTGCGCTGCGTTATTCCAAAGAGCAGCTTCGGAGTATCACGCGTATTCACGAAAATTTCACTCGATTGTTAACGTCCTATTTATCCGCACAATTACGGACATTTGTCCAAATTGAGATCGATTTAGTTGATCAAGTCACATACCATGAATTCATCGCGTCTATCCCAACTCGTACGATCATCAATGTGTTTGAGATTCAACCAATGGATGGAAAAATGGTTATGGAAATCAACCCCCACGTTACCTATGCCATGATTGAGAGGATGTTAGGCGGACAAGGGGAACCGGTAAATCGGAATGGTTCATTAACCGAGATTGAAATGAATCTGATGCAAAAGATCTTTACTAGAACATCAAGTATCTATCAAGAGGCTTGGCAAAATATCGAGAATGTCCGTGTGAAATGGGAAACAATGGAGTCCAATCCACAATTTATTCAGATTGCTTCTCAGAATGATACGGTAATTCTGATATCATTGAGTGCAAAAATTGGGGATGTTACAGGAAGAATAACAATGTGTCTCCCCCATTTAATGCTTGAACCGGTGATGCCGAAGTTATCTACTCATCAATGGCTGTCCATATCGAAAGCCCATGATCCTGTTATGGAAAGTTCATTGAAGAAGAAGATTGAACATGTTCATGTTCCCGTCATTGCAGAGATTGGTGAAGCCACTGTACAGATCAATGATATATTGAATCTTCAAGTGGGAGACGTTATTGGGATTCATGCTGGGAAAATAAAGGTTAAAGTTGGTGGGCAAACTCGTTTTCTTGCCAACCCTGGAATACAAAAAGGCCACTATGCCATCCAAGTAGAGCAAGTCATTCAAACGGAAGGGGAGGATGAACATGAGTGAGGGAATGCTATCTCAGGATGAAATAAACGCACTCTTTAATCAGACAGAATCAACAAAGAAGTTATCCATTGAAGATTTTATGACCCCAATGGAACAAGATGCATTAGGTGAGATCGGAAACATCTCTCTCGGTAGTTCTACCACAGCCCTTTCAACTTTATTAAATCAACGAGTAGAGATCACGACGCCTACTCTATCAATTATTGAACATAATCGTATTGAAGAGGAGTTTCCGAATCCTCACGTTGCTGTTAATGTTGATTATACAATCGGTTTTCGTGGGAAAAATCTACTTGTAATTAGAGAAAATGATGCAAAAATTATTGCTAATCTCATGATGGGTGGAGATGGTTCCCAGCTTGAGCCGGAGCTCTCCGAATTACATCTTAGTGCCGTTCAAGAAGCAATGAATCAGATGATGGGATCTGCAGCTACATCTATGTCAACCATGTTTAATCAGAAGGTCGATATTTCACCTCCAAGTATTAAAGTAATGGATTTTCACGAAGAGAAATTAGATAACTTTGAGGACGAGATCCTGATCAAGGTTTCCTTCCGACTTAAAGTGGGAGATCTTATTGATTCGAATATGATGCAGCTGATTCCTTTAACCTTTGGGAAAGAGATGATTCAGCAAATTCTAGCACCTGAAAGTCCGGCACCAGTTGCAGAATCAGTTCCACAGCCTCAGCAACCTGCTGCGGTACCTTCTCCAGCTCCAATGGCACAACCTATGCCTAGTTATAGTGCTGAACCAGTAGCGGCTTCCCATGTGTACGGTGGGGGAATGCCACCTGTAACGAACCATGCAAATGTTCAGAAGGTGGAGTTCTCATCCTTTGCCCAAGAGCCTGCAGCAACCTCCCAACCAGGGAATTTAAACTTGCTATTTGATGTTCCATTAGGAATAACTGTCGAGCTTGGCCGTACAGAAATGGAGATCCGTAAAATCCTTGAGCTTGGACCTGGATCGATTATTGAACTGGATAAATTAGCTGGAGAACCAGTTGATATATTTGCTAATCACAAATTAATTGCCAAAGGCGAAGTGGTAGTAATTGAAGAAAACTTCGGTGTACGGATTACGGACATTATTAGCCCTGTTGATCGTTTAACGAGGCTAAGGTAAAAAGAAGGAGGGCTTAAAATGTCTGCTAGAGTTTTGGTTGTTGATGATGCGGCATTCATGCGGATGATGTTAAAGGATATTCTCACTAAAAATGGGGTCGAAGTAGTAGGGGAAGCAGCCAATGGTAACGAGGCAGTGGATAAGTATAAAGAATTAAGTCCTGATATTGTTACGATGGATATTACCATGCCAGAGAAGGATGGGATTTCTGCTGTGAAAGAGATTCGATCTCTTAATCCTCAAGCCAAGATCATTATGTGTTCCGCTATGGGACAACAACCTATGGTTTTGGAGGCGATCCAGGCCGGGGCTAAAGATTTCATAGTGAAACCCTTCCAACCAGATCGGGTAATGGAATCAATTAAGAAGGTAATGGGAATCTAGAGAAATGGGTGATTCACTTGGCACAGCTTGGTAACTGTTCTAAATGTGGGAAACTATTCGTGAAGCTAAGAAATATATGCCCAGATTGTATTAGGAGAGAAGAAGAAGAATATCTATCCTTAGCAAATTATTTACGTGAGAACAAAGGATGTACGTTAGTTGAATTATCTGAGGCAACGAAGGTACCGATCCCACAAATTCGTAAGTATATTATAGAAGGAAGGATTATTATTTCGGATAATCCGAATATCGAATATTCTTGTGAGTCTTGCGGGGCTATGATTAAAAAGGGAAAAACCTGCAGTAAATGTACTGAAACGATAAATCAACTTGCATCCGAGGCAGAGAAGCGATTTGCTGATCCTAAAAAACAAGAGAATAAATCAAGTGGGTATCGATCCCATCTGAAATAGTAGTAGCTTAAATCCCCTAGAATCATAGGGGTTTTATTATTTGAAGAAAAAGCCGTAAGGCAGGTGATCGGGGTTAAGCCCCGATTCCTGTCTTACGGCTTTTTGACTTATTTCCGCAGAATGATAATATTCACTCGTCGATTGGATTCTCTATGTTCAGCCGAATCATTTGGGAAAAGAGGCTTGAACTCGCCATACCCCTCGAAGCGTAACCGTGTGGGGTCAACACCTTGGTTCTGAATATAATGGAGTACGGACATTGCTCTTGCACCTGATAGCTCCCAGTTAGAAGCAAATTGAGAGTTATGGATCGGTTGATTATCGGTATGTCCTTCAATAACAATTGGATTATCTACGGTATTAATCATACCGACAATATCTTGAAGAGTAGGAATGAAGGTCTGTTTCAGACGATCACTACCCGAGTCGAATACGATAACATCCTTAAGGGTAATTTGGATACCTTCTCTAAGATCTGTAAGGCTAATCACAGCATTCAGCTTACTATTATCTATATAGGTCTGTAGCTTCTTCATCAGATCTTGTAATTTCTTTTCTTCAGCTGCATTGAGTTGTTCATCTTCTTTTTGGTTCTTCTGAGCAGCAGCTACCGGCTGGCTATCTGGTGCATTAGCCGGATAACTGGTATTGGTGTTTTTCTGCCCTCCTGTATCCGTATTGAAGACAGAAATCGTATTAAAAGCATTAAATAGAGATTGGAACATAGCAGCACTTTTTCCTTCGTTGATTTTGCTCATCGAAAACAAAACGATAAATAAGGCAAGAAGGAGAGTGAGTAAGTCGGCGTAAGGAATCAACCAGGTTTCATCCATATGTTCTTCATGTTCCTCATGGTGTTTCTTTTTTTTGGCCATTGTTCACCTCAATTAGGAAGCTTTCTTATCTGGTTCGGAAGCTTTCTTCTCTAGTTCTTCTGGAGTCAGATAGACATTCAGCTTATGCTCTAGCTGCCTACTATTAATCCCCTCCTGAAGTGAGAGGAGTCCCTCCACCATAATCTGACGAATTCCAAGTTCTTGTTTTGAGATTAACTTCAATTTATTACTGATAGGGTGCCACAGCACATAACCAGTGAAGATCCCAAGTAATGTAGCGACAAACGCTGCGGCAATGGAGTGTCCTAATTTCTCTGTATCACTAAGGTTTCCTAATGCGGCAATCAGTCCAACCACGGCTCCAAGTACACCGAGTGTAGGGGCATAGGCTCCAGCTTGTGAGAAGATCAGTGCGCCCTTGCGATGGCGTTCCTGCATAGCGGCGAGCTTCTCTAAGAGGACATCTTGTGCAAATTCAGAGTCTGTGGAGTCGACGATTAACTCTAATCCAGACTTTAGGAATGCATCTTCAACGGAAGCGAGTTCATTCTCTAGACCGAGAAGGCCTTCTTTTCTTGCAATAGTGGCCCAGCCAATGAATTTTTCAATGATTTCTAGTTTCTTAGGTAGGGGCTTCCCTCCACCGAGGGCAATTTTGAGTAGTTTGGGAACCTTTTTGACATCTTCCATAGGAAAGGCTACAAAGATACTTGCCGTGGTACCACCAAAGATAATTAGGTAGGCAGCAGGGTTGACTAAAGCGGCCAAGCTAGCTCCTTTTAAAATCATTCCGACTCCTATAGAAAGTAAAGCTAAAACGATCCCTATAATCGTTGAAGGCTCTTTCACAGTGGATCCTCCTTTTCAATAGAAAACGGGTTATATACCGTTCATCCAGTTCCATCATTTTTTCAATTATCTATGAAACTCTATGTTAACATTGTATTGGATAATTAGTAATTGAACAATATTTTTTGTTTGATAAAAATACCCATAAATGATTTAGTAGGAATTCCGACAATAAAAAATAGGGCAGGGGTGTTATCTCCGTATCTCTTCTTGTTTTTCACATTCTGGTAAATTTATCTTCTGATGAAATTTAAGATCAGATAGAGTATAATCTTCCTATATATTTTGATACTTTTTGATGGATTTGGAGAGCTACTATATTTGTGGAGGGCGGTGAGCTAAGTTTTGAAGATTCAAGAGTCCATTCTTATGAATCGTGGAGATTCCCGACCTGTTCCGACAGATCGTTCGAACACCACCAGCCTTTCTTTTCAGAAGATGCTCGGCAGCTATTCTAAGGATTTGACACAGGAACGTCTCCAGCAGATTCTCCAAGAAATCGATCAGCAGGGCCAACGATTAAATGATCGCCGGACTTTTCATGAGCTTCGTAAATATAAGCAAGCTGTCAAGCAATTTATGGACGAGGTTTCGAAGAATGGAATCGGGTTAGAACAAGGGGAAAGTTGGGATTTGTACGGAGGTAATAAGACATTAAAGACAATCAAAATCATTGATCAGAAGCTCCTGGATTTAACGAACCATGTGATAAATGAACAGAGTCAAGGGTTGTCTATATTGGATCGAATCGGTGAAATTAAAGGTATGTTAATTAACCTATATACATAATCTGTGACGGATGATTGTTAAGGAGCTGATGGTTAGATGAAATTGTACGTGAAATCGATTATTGCCATTGGAGTTATTTCAACGGTTGTTTTGGGTGGCTTCTTCACTTGGCAGAAGCTAACCGCACCTAACGAAGCGCAAGCGAATATGAATGAGCCTCCTATCGATGATTTAATTAAACAAACGATTGTTATTGATCCGATCACGACGAATTTGAAAGATGGTGGGATTATTAAAGCCAAATTTGAATTGGTTAGTTCAACGGCTAAGAATGCAGAGGAATTAAAGAAAATTTCTTTTAAAATAAATAGCATTATCATTCAATATATGAATGGATTAAAGAAGGAAGACTTAACCGGTGCGGCTGGGATTGAAGCATTAGAAAATAATCTATTGAAGAAACTAAACGATGAATTAGGTGGATCTTATATTAAGCATGTCTATACAACGGAGAAGTTAATTCAGTAGCCCAAAGATGGGTGAGAGGGGTTATTACGTGCAAGCTATACTAAGTTACTCACTTATCATCCTAAGTTTAATTGGAATTGTGTATTTGATGAATCGTGATCGTTCCACTCGTCAAGTGATTCACCAGCTTAAAGAGATCGAAAATCGATTACATGAACAAAATAAAAGATTGATGATGGAAATGGTCTCATTGAAGAAACAAGTAGGGGAAATGGATGAAAAGTTAGCAAGAGTCATCCAACAAATGCAAAGCATCCCTGTGGAACCCACTGTTCCTCCAAAAGAATCCATTGAAAGTGAGACATCTGAACACTTATTCTTGAATGATCGATATAAAGAAATTTTCGAATTAAAAGAGCAAGGGCTTTCAACAGAGCAAATTGCCAAACAGCTGGGAAGAGGATACGGAGAGATTGCTTTCATCCTTGAGCTAGCCAACAAGAAGGAATAAATATTGAGAGAAGGGAGTCCTACATATGATTAGAGGTTTATATTCTGCAGCTTCTGGGATGATCTCACTAGAACGCAGGCAAGAGACGTTATCTCATAATCTTGCGAATATCCAAACACCGGGCTTTAAGAAGGATGATACCGTCCTGCAAGCTTTCCCTAAGATGTTGATTGAAAGAATTAATGACTTCGGAGGGAATGTTCCGGCAGGTATTCCACGCCTTCCTGTTCAAACTCCAATAGGGGAACTGGCGAATGGGGTCTATGCCCAAGAACGGATTCCGAACTTCAGCCAAGGAAACATTGTCCAGACACAACAGCCCTTAGATGTAGCAATTGCCGATCAGGATTTAGCACCCCAGGATGTGAATGGAAGACAAGTTAAGCCTGCAGCCTTCTTTGCGGTCCAGTTGCCTGATGGCAAGATTGGTTATACACGGAATGGAAAGTGGGATGTAGATGCGAATGGTCACTTGGTTACCTCCGAAGGCTATCTCGTGCTTGGTGCGGATCAACAGCCTATTCAATTAAACGATATAACGAAGGAAGATCTCCATATCAGCCCAACGGGTGAAATCAAAATTAAGGATAGAACGGCAGGGCAAATCGGTATCGCACTAGCCAATAATCCTTTCCAACTCAAGCGGGTAGGGGCGAACGTGTATCAATCGGATACACCTATTCCTTTGGCTCAAGGTGCTAATCCAGGAATATCCCTCCAGCAAGGTTATATTGAACAATCAAATGTAGATCCGGGCCAAACGATGACCGATATGATGATGGTGGTTCGGGCCTATGAAGCCAATCAGAAGGTGATTGGGGTCTATGATCGATCTTTAGAGCAATTGTATTCTGTAGGTAAAATCAACGGCTAAAAATCTATTAAGAGGGAGCTTTAAGGATGGACACTTCTCTATTCATCTCATCAGGAGCCTTACAATCCTTTCAGAAGAAGGTAGACACCATTTCAAACAATGTAGCTAATGTAAACACAAATGGATTTAAAAGAAGAGAAGCTACCTTTACCGAAATCCTTGCCTCGCAGATTAATCAGGTTAGTCAGGGGCAGGAACAAGGTCGATTGACACCTAGTGGTATTCGCGAAGGATTTGGCTCCCGTTTAGGCTTAACCCAATTGGAGATGGATCAAGGTCAAGCGATCCAAACTGGGAATCCCTTTGACCTCATGATTCAAGGGAATGGCTTCTTTAAATTGCAGACGAACGAGGGAATCCGTTACACCAGAGATGGAGCTTTTCATTTAAGTCCTAATCCGACTACTCCAGGAACCTACAACCTGGTGACTCAGAGTGGGGGTATCTTGCAGAATGAAAATGGTCAACCTGTTGTATTAAATGATCTAGATAAAATAAGTATTAATACCAATGGGGAGATTTTGGTAAAAGGCCAGAGAGCAGAGATCTTGGTAAATGGCCAGAGGGTACCTTTGCCTAAGATTGCTGTGGTGAATATTAATAATCCCCATATACTAAGTAATGTGGGAGATAATGAATATCAGATCGACCCGAATGCTATTCCGAACGGAACCAATCCAACTACCTATGAACAACCATCAACAAGCCAAATTTCCACTGGCTATTTAGAAGGCTCTAATGTGGATTTGACGAAGGAGATGGCCGACCTCATGGTTTCCCAGCGTGGTTTTCAGTTGAATTCAAGAGCAGTTTCCTATGCAGATCAGATGATGGGGATTGCGAATAATATAATTAAAGAATAGATGGAAGAAGAGACACTTAGGGATGGGTGTCTCTTCGTATTATAAGATCAGTCAGATACAAAAATCTGGCTGATCTTTTTTATTACTTTAATTTTAGTGGGGCATTCTAAAGAATGATCTTGTAAATCTAGTAAAGAAAATTATCAAAAAGTTGTTTGATAACAAAAAAACAGCTAAACTTATTACTCCACCTTCCGATAACAATAGTAACCGAGGCATTTATTAGGGGGATCGAAATTAACTTGGTATTTTTTCAAAAACATACTAAACTAATTCATTGATCTTCCGATATAAATAAATACCAAGGTGAAAGCACACTTGGAGGATGGTAACTTGCTAATCGTAGGCAGAGGTGTTGGGGAATCCGTAATTATTGATGACAGCATTCGCGTTACCGTCGTACAGATTGGTTCTAA
>DATFAS010000107.1:0-9000 GCA_035254305.1 Bacillota bacterium | reverse complement strand
TTTAAATTTATCCTTAATTTTGCTTTCCGTTGTATTGAGTTTTTTATTATCAAAAGAAATTTTGCATTTCATCCAATTTATCATTTATTCTGATGGTACTGATTTTCATGATTTTCTTGAAAAAATATTAGTGTTTTTTCTCTATTTTGAGATTATTTCCATGATCGTAAAGTATTTTAAGGAAGATTATCATTTTCCACTTAGATATTTTCTCTATATTGGGATCACGGCAGTTATACGATTGATCATTGTTAACCATGATGATCCAGTTAGCACATTGATTTATTCTTTGGTAATTCTAACCTTAATCATAAGCTATTACATCGTTAATAGAACACCTCGTGAAAGAAACAGTTTATAAACAAATCAATCAGCGATTCATTTATGAAGAGCAGTGTTGCGTGTAACGTTTGACAATCATATATGTATCGTTTAAAGTGGTAGTAATTAAATGAACGGAAGGGTGAACCAACTACAATGAAGTACTAATCCTATTTACGAAGACGAATAATTGAAGGTATTTTTTAGCAGATAGCCTTTTCTGCCTTATTTTTATTGCCTTCAATCGATGTTTTCAGAATAGGATTGGATTTCTATAGTTGAAACTTTAAGGAATAGTTTCTTTTTTGGCGGGTAAGACTTTGGTGATTTTCATCCAATATCTTTCCCTGTATAAGAGCAAACTAGGCTGTTGTCAAGCCGCCTTAAGTGTCCACCTATACCTATGCCTCCTATTCTGAATGTAGATAGGGGGCATTTTTTGTCCCTACTAAATAGAAAAATGGGGATGATGATATGACGTTATTAGAAGCATTGAATCTAAAACACTATGTTAAAGACCGTTTATTACTCGATGTTGATCAACTACAAATTCATAGAAATGATCGGATTGGGTTAGTTGGTCGTAATGGAAGTGGAAAAACAACATTGTTAAACATTTTAGCTGGAAAGCTACCTCCTGAAATAGGAACCGTGATTCCTTATACTCAATGTGAGCTTTTACCACAGTTAAAAAGAACAGATACAACGAAAAGTGGTGGAGAAGTAACACAGGAATACATTAATGATTGCCTGGTTAAAGCTTCAGAACTCTTATTGGCAGACGAACCCACTACAAATCTTGATACGGAGCATATCGAATGGCTTGAAAGGAAACTGATTGAATGGAATGGAGCCTTCGTCATTGTATCCCATGATCGAGCATTTCTGGATGCCGTTTGCACCACCATATGGGAGGTTCATGATGCTCAGGTTAAAGAGTATAAAGGCAACTATAGTGATTATGCAGAACAGAAAGAATTGGAGCACCGTCAAAAGAAATTAGCTTACGAAAAATATGAGTTAAAGAAAAAGCAATTAGAAGAAGCATTAGAATTAAAAACGAAAAAGGCTGAGAAGGCGACAAAAACTCCTAAAAAGGTAAGCGCATCAGAAACGAAAATCACAGGTGCCAAACCATACTTTGCCAAAAAGCAGAAGAAACTGCAAAAAACGGCAAAAGCGATTGAAACGAGATTAGAAAAGCTAGAAAAAGTAGAAAAAGTGAAAGAGATTCCTGCACTTAAAATGAATTTACCGAATGAAGATACATTTAAAGATCGAATTATTCTTCGTATACAAGATGTTACAGGTGCTATTGGCGAACGTATCCTTTGGAACAAAACAAGTTTTCATGTACGTGGTGGCGATAAACTAGCGATTATTGGACCGAATGGAAGTGGAAAAACCACTCTTGTGAAAAAGATCATCAATCAAGTGGAAGGTATTACTATTTCGCCATCCATGAAGGTAGGCTACTTTAGTCAAAACTTAAATATCGTTGAAGTTGAAAAATCCATTTTAGAGAATGTACGTTCCACTTCAAAGCAGGATGAAACATTTATTCGAATTGTTCTGGCAAGACTGCATTTCTTTAGAGATGATGTTTATAAGCTTGTAGGAGTTTTAAGTGGGGGAGAACGAGTAAAAGTAGCACTCGCGAAATTATTTTTAAGCGATATTAATACGTTAATTTTGGATGAACCAACAAACTTTCTTGACATTGAAGCAGCCAGCGCATTGGAATCACTCCTCAAAGAATATGAAGGAACGGTAATCTTCATCTCCCATGATCGCCGATTAATTGAAAATGTTGCGAGGCGGATTTTGGTGATTCGTAATAAGAGGATTGAACTGTTTGAGGGAACGTATCAACAATATAAATATGGTGAACGCCAGAAAAAACGAAATACCAATGAAGATAAACGGCTCGTACTTGAAACAAAAATATCAGAGGTACTCAGTCGGTTAAGTATCGAACCATGTGAAGAATTAGATAGGGAATTTCAGTTGCTTTTGGAAGAAAAACGTAATTTGAACACCACTAAGTAATCTATTTCATGGGGTAAAGCTAGCATCTATCCTCTAATTAGCAAGAGGATAGAATAGCTTTACCAAAAAAATATTTAAAATTGAAATGGTGGTGTTTACATCGACGCGGATGGGTCAATTTTTGCAAATTTCCCCATTACGCTTACAGTTGAAAGGATATCCACGAAGGCCTGTGAGTCTGTCTCTTTGATCACTTTTTGAACAGAAGGAAGCTCAAATCGAGAAATAACCATGATAAGAACTGATCGGCTCTGTTTCGTATAGGCTCCTTTACCTTCAAGAACAGTGACTCCTCGTTGAAAATGAGAAAGAAGTGCTTCTTGAAGTTCATCTCCCTTATTGGTCATAATCATCAAGGTGAGCTTTAAATGTTGAGGGTGAATCATATTTGTGATCCGACTAGATACGTACATAGATAATAAGGTATACATAGCGAGGTTCCAGCCAAACAAATAGCCTCCGATAAAAACTACGACGGCATTCAAGCCAAAGAGCAGTTCTCCCAACGGTAGGTCTCTTTTCTTCGTCAACAGTAAACCTACAATGTCAAATCCACCAGTGGAGCCTGCTGCACGAAAGACTAACCCTCCGGCAATCCCAAGCAAAACCCCTCCAAATACCGAGCATAGAATAGGATCATCCGCAATTGGAGTTACTGGGATATATAACATGGCGATCGTGATGATTGTGATCGAAACAAGGCTTTTTCCAATGAAACTCCTACCTAAAAATTTCCAACCAATAATGAGTAAGGGAAGATTCAGTACCCACATTAGCACACCAGCATTGATGGGGAGAAAATTGCTTAAAATCATAGAGATTCCTGAAATTCCTCCTGATAGCACATGATGGGGAATTAAAAATTGATTAAAAGAAAAGGCCATAATTATACTGCCCATTAGGATAAATAACCATTGAAACATACTTCACCTCAAGATTTAGTAGAATAACAAGGCACAGTATATAACGGGAATGGATTCCTGACAATAGGCTACAGCATTCTATTTGAAGAAGATCGTATTAGCTTAATTTCTATTGTTCTCAAGTTCTCGTTTAGCTCTAACAAAGGCAATAAATTGTAGAAGTTCATCTGATGATAAGCATTTACCATCTATTGTTAATGGAATAGAGATCACGGAATTCTTATCCGTTAATTCGAGAGGTTGTTCCATCTTCATTTTTTCCTCTTGGGGTTGGATTGTTGGATGGTCGGTTCTCCCTAATAAATAGTCAACGGATGTTTCCAAAAGATCAGCAATCTTGTTGATCGACTCTAATGAAGGTTCGCGGTACCCAGACTCGTATCCAGCATATGTACTTTTGGCAATTCCAAGCCGATCAGCAATATATTGGAGTGACCACTTTTTACTTTTTCTTAATTCCACTAATCGCTTTAACATAGCTTTTAATCCTTCTGTTTATTTTTCCTAATTATAACATTAGTTACTTTCCTATCCATCATAAAAGTGTGGTCGCGAAATGAATGTTAAAACTTGTAAGTTTGTTAGAAATTCCATATAATTAAGTGTAAAGTTTGCGTTATGCGTATTTTATCACGAATGATTAATGGTGTCGGACTGTAAGTCTAAGGATTTAACTGTATTATAACTTATTATCTAGTGAAATCTACCTTTATAAGGGAGGTCTTGACATGAAAAAAATACTTTTGTTAACAACAGGAGGAACAATTGCTTCACTTCCAGGGGAACAAGGGTTAACACCAGGAATGACAGCTGATGAGATCGCTGGTTATTTGCCTGAACATAACCAAAGCTATCAGGTGGAAAGTAAAATTATAATGAATATTGACAGTACGAATATGCAACCCGAATTTTGGGTCAAAATAGCGGAAGCCATTTATGAGAATTATGATGCGTATGATGGATTTGTCATTACACATGGGACGGATACGATGGGGTATACGTCTGCAGCTCTCTCCTATATGCTGCAGAATCTGTCCAAACCGGTAATTATTACAGGGTCCCAAATTCCGATTAATTACAAAAGAACAGATGCAAAGAAAAACATTACGGATGCCATTCGAGTTGCCTGCGAGGATATAGGTGGAGTATTCATAGTCTTCGATGGGAAAGTGATTGTTGGAACTAGAGTAGTTAAGGTTCGGACGAAGAGCTATGATGCTTTTGAAAGTATTAATTACCCTTATATTGCCCGTGTGAACGGTTCGGAGGTTTTGTATCAAAAGCCCATTCCACCTAGAAAAGATGTGGGAATTAAATTTGACGGATCTCTCTGTCCAGATGTATTTTTATTAAAGCTTCATCCTGGGACAAAACCTCAACTCTTTGATTGCATTAAACCACTCTATAAAGGGATTGTGATTGAGAGCTTCGGGACTGGGGGAGTTCCGTTTATAGAAAGAAACCTTGTACAAAAAATTCATGAGCTGATTGAATCAGGTATTGCTGTTGTGATTACAACGCAAGTATTGGAAGAAGGGGAAGACCTCGGTTTATACGAGGTTGGACGGAAGATAGCTCAAAACATGATTATTCGCACAAGGGATATGAATACGGAATCCATCGTTCCGAAATTAATGTGGGCATTAGGGAAGACCGATAATCTTGAAAAAGTGAAAAAAATAATGGAGACACCTATTGCGTATGACATTACCCCGGCAAAATTCAAAAGTAATACCTAGAATTTAGAAGCACCCTGGCCGAAAGTTCGGTAGGGTGCTTTTGTATCCCAAATGTCTATCGCATCAATCTTATAGACTCAATGTAAAGAACTTGCACGAATTTTTTGGTATTAATCCGAATAGGGGATTGGGAGGATTCCTCATCATTTTCTAACTCTAGCATTTTTTTTCGGATCTCGGTAAAGTCGAAAAATTTCGCTGCATAATTTTCAAATTTTGGATTTGCGTAATCTGTTAATCCTAGTGAAGCCAAATGATTTAATGCCTGGCATATGGCTCTGCGAATGCGTTGCTCTGCAGCTTTCATTTCCTTTTTTACCTCTGTGGACTCAAGGGATTCTCCACATTTCTTCAGTGCGATGTTCAAAAAAATACCCTTAAGGGAAGGGAATTCATGATTTTTTAAAGGCGTTTCTTTGTAATACTGAAATAGGTAGTCCATCATATCGAGTAAATCTTTTGTTCCGCTTTCTCCAAGCATGCCTAACTCGGATAAAATAAAACGGGCAGAGGAGGTAATGTTTGCTTCGGTAAAAGGATCTTCTTTTTTCTCCTTTGATTTGCCGAAGCCAAGTACATTCAATGTTTTTTGAATATCGTAGATTGATTTCTGCAAGCGAACATTTTCACTTACTCTTTGGATGATCCCGTGCACTTCTACACGGTTAATAGGTTTAGTAATATAGTATTCAACCCCTAATGAATAGGCTTCTCCTATCATTTCCTTCGACTCTACCTGTGATATCATAATGATTTTCCCGTTAAATGCAGTCATCAATTCGCGTACCGTGGAAATCCCATCGCGAATCGGCATTAATAAATCTATGATTAGGATATCGATTCTGTTCATCATTAGTACATGGAGATCCACCATAGAACCATCTTCGGCTTCCCCAACCACTTCACCAAGCTCCAAATCTTCGATAATTTCAGCAATCATCATCCGAACAGCCTTATCATCATCTACAATAAAGAATCGCATCTTCTCATCCTTTCTGCATAATGCTATGAATCGGCAGCGTTAATATGAAAATCGTTTTTCTCTCTATAAGGTTATCTTCTAAGGTGATATAGCCTTTTAAACTCGTGACTGCCTCTCTTACATAAGAAAGGCCTATTCCTGTTGAGGATTTTCCAGAAACATCATATTTTGTTGTATATCCTGGTTCGAAAATCATTTCTCGTTTTTTGGGAGGGATGCCTACACCATTATCTAAAATTCGGAATTCCAAGCATTCTTCTTTCTTATAAATGTCGATGCTGATCATTCCATATTCTTGTATCGCTTCTACAGCGTTAGCCACCAAATTATTTACCAAAGACAAGACGGTATAGACATGGAATGGAGGTAGGGAATCTTCAATATTTACCGAAAATTGGATATTTTTTTCTAAGTAATAGGCATATTTTTGATTCGTTCGAACAATGATTTCTCCTATTTGTGTAATGTTCATATAGTCCGTCGTGCTTTCATCTGAGATCATTTTGGCCAGACCGGCATAAATTCGCTGGTTATCTTTCTTAATTTCGTGGACTTGTCCGGCAATCCTTAATGCTTTTTGAGCTAACTCTGACAAATCAATGGAGGGATACTTGGTGTTTAACTCGTTGTGTGTCCGGTATAAATCATAGCATTCTTTTGTAATTTCTTCTGCCTGCTGCAGTGACTTTTTGAGTTGAACGGATTCTTCATACAATCCAGAAATGAGCAGCATCATTCGTTCATTTTGCCTTCGTTGCTGTTCTTCTGCAAGCTTCGCCTGACGTAATTGGATGATATTAAAAAAGCTTAGAACAAAAAAGCTGCGGATAGTTGCAATGATCACAATTTCCACCAAGGTTGACCAAGTAAATAATTGGTCCAAGGAGGGAACTCGAAAGGATAGCTCTACAATGCTAGCTATCGTTTCTGCCAGTATTCCTAGGGCTCCAACCAGTAGGGGGCGCTGCCCAAAATGATGGATTCGAGCTAATTGAAAGAAAGCAGCATAGGTCAAATAGTAAAAAAAGGCGGGGAAATGAAGTCTGAATGAAACTACCCATTGAAAATCAGGGTGCAAACTCCAATCCAACCCCATCCGAAAGGCAAGCACGGAGATTCCAACCAATAAACCGGAGAGAACCGTTGGGATTTTTCGTATCCATAATAAAAAAAAGAAAAAAGTAGGTGTACCTAAACTGACTCGGAACGGGTCGTCTAGGGGATAAAATTTCAATTCACCTGCCAATGGCACAGTAACAATCATAAGGAAAAGGATGAACAAATTTTCTTTCAATCAGAAAACACTTCCTACATCAATTAATGTTTAAGGAATATTCTACAGGATTTCGCCATTCATCGTCACGATATTTTTTGAACTGAAGTAAGTTATCGAATATTTCACGATAGTTAGGCGACTTTTTTGAAAGCGATAACAAAATTTATTGTAGATTTCTGTGTGTTTTTGTAGGTCGGAATATAGACTTAGAACAATCATCACGGATGGGAAGACAAGCTGATTAGCTTCTAAAAGTCCGGCTGTCTTAAGGATTGGTTCATGGTCATTCTCTCATTGATGAATACATAATTTAGGAGGAAGGTAATATGAAGAAATTACTTGCTGTGGGAACACTTGCTTTAAGCTTAATGGGGGCTACTACCTTGGGAGCTATTTTGGGGTATGCCCAAACGGTGACTTCTGATTCCGTTCAAGCATCGGGTCAACAATCTAATCTGCCTAATATTGCCGTCCTTGCCATGGGTGGAACGATAGCAGGAACAGGCGCATCTGCAACCCAAACAACGGGTTATAAAGCAGGTGTATTAAGCCCTGAGCAACTATTGGAATCCGTACCGGCCCTTAAGGATATCGCGAACATTTCTACGGAACAGGTAGCACACATTGATTCAGGAACATCCAATACGAATGCAGTGATGATTAAGCTGGCAAAAGAAGTTCAAAAGCAGCTTAATGATCCTAAATGTGATGGAGTTGTTATTACTCATGGTACGGACACTTTAGAAGAAACTGCCTATTTCCTAAATCTTACGGTACATAGCAATAAACCGATTGTGCTTGTAGGCTCTATGCGTCCATCCACTGCAATATCTGCTGACGGTCCAATGAATCTATATAATGCAGTTGCTCTTGCAGGTTCAAAAAATGCATGGGGTAAAGGTGTTCTTATCGCACTCAATGACAAAATTGGGGATGCAAGGGATACAACCAAAACAAATACTACTGATGTCGATACATTTAAAAATAGTGAATTAGGATACCTTGGATACATGCAGGGTGGAAAAGCCCTGTTCTATAATTTACCAGCAAGAAATCACACAACCGAATCTGAGTTCAACATTACAAATATTGATACATTGCCTCGTGTTGATATTCTCTACTCTCATGCTGATGATGATAGAGTCTTAGTGGATGCGGTTGTCGCGGCAGGTGCAAAAGGAATTATCCATGCTGGAACAGGAGACGGTTCAGTGCATGAAAATACACTACCTGGCTTAATTGATGCGCAAAAGAAAGGAGTTGCCATCGTTCGTGGTACCCGTGTGCCTAACGGAATCGTCACTCACGAAGATATTGATGTTCAAAATCATTTTGTTACGAGTGATAATTTAAATCCGCAGAAGGCGCGCATTTTACTAATGCTTGCACTTACAAAAACACAAGATCCGAACGAAATTCAAGGTTATTTTGATCGATATTAAGAAAAGCTATGATTTGTAGACCCTTACCCTAGGGTCTTTTCGCGTATTGCTTATTAACGAAAGCTGAATACAGAGTTAATCGATAAAAACGGCATGATCGGTCGCGAATTGAATAATATAACTTGTCCTTTCTAACGCTTTTCAATATAATAAGTATAAAAGTACGCTGATCGCGAACTTCTATAAAATGTTTACTCTGTGTAAGCAAAATTTGAGAGAGTTTAGAAAGGTGCTTAATCATGAAAAGAATACTTTTACTAGCCACGGG
>DATFAS010000106.1:0-3230 GCA_035254305.1 Bacillota bacterium | reverse complement strand
CTCCTACAGACGTAATGTCAATCTTACCTGCATTAATGGCTGCTGTTGCTACTCCAGATGCAGAGGATGAAACGCTGGTTCCTACTAAACCAAGTGTAGCGATATCGTTTGATGTACTGCTGTCGGTTGTTGCTGAGAAGGCTGCACTCGCCACCCCCGGCAACACCGCCACCACAGGTGACATGGCCATAGTTGCCGCTAATACTTTAGCAACCGTTTTTTTATTTGTTCTTTTAGGATCTTTCGAGCTACTTCTCGTTTTACTCATCTAGAAATGTTCCCCTCTCCTGATTAGATTTACTGAATTATGAAAACAATCAGTTCATCTTCTCTTTATATAGGCACCACCTCTTTCACCTGAAACACCCGCCAGTCTTCTTCTGGAAAGCGGACCAAGCTCACAAGATACTCTAATTTCTTTTCACCTGTCGATGGGTCCTGAAAAAATACTTCCATATTGCTGCGGGAAACAGGTTCCTCTGTATTGGAGATAAAAATCTCATTTTTCAAGGAAAATCCTTTATTCCATAAAGGATCGATAGTTGATCCTTGGAAAGCATATTGGGATAAATAGTGATCAACCATGTTGATCATTTTCATTTGTTCATAAAGATCAATCGTATCCTTGGAACGAATCGCTTCTATTTGAAGTGATTGATCAGGATGATCAAGAAATGATTCCTTAATCGGTTCCTCTTTTTTCTGTATAAATAATCGATCATAAATACGAGCAAACAGTCCTTTTGTACCCATTAGTCCTCCACCTATCCTATTCTCACTAATGATTGTTCCAAAATTCTGTTTATTTCCTGAATAATCTCTCGATATAGGAGGGCCTGTATTTTATCCTCCATGACTCGATACTGCTTCCATGATTCAAGTCGATAAGCCTGAATGATATCCTGATTCGCATATGCTTGATAATGAATCCCCTGTTTGATAGAATCCAAAACTTCCAGGTGAGATAACCAACATTGATCAATGATCTGGAGATAATTTTGCTTTAATCGTGTTTGCGTTCCTTCATCCGATTGAATATCTAAATAAGCATGCCATCTACTATTCCATACATTACACAGTTGCTTAACTAACTCTTTTCTATCGGAAACTTTCTTAAAATGATTCGGAATAGGGAAGAATAGTTTTTTCTCTAGACTTGTGAAATCCCATTCCTCAACGACCAACGTATCCGGACAATAACGATTTGTCATTCGTTCAATAAAGGAGTAAAGATGGTCAAGAATGAGTTCATTTACTTCCTCCGCATCGATGACTTTTGATCGATGCTGATATAAGGTTAACCGCTGTTCATGTATAACGGTGTCTAACTTGCAAACAAGTGATCGAATTTCAAACATCCGCTGTTCGATATCCTTTTGTACCTGTTCAAAGAAGTTAAGGGCTTCTTTATAATTGAAACGATTTCCTTTCCAATTGCTTTTCAATGCTTGTGCTTCTTCACCTGCATTCTGCAGAATCAATTCATCCTCAAGTGAAAGAAAGAATTGTGTAGAACCAGGATCTCCTTGCCTTCCAGCTCTTCCTTTCAATTGATTATCAATTCTCCTACTTTCATGTCGTTCGGAGCCAATCACATGTAAGCCACCCAAATCTTCCACGCCATCACCTAATCGGATATCGGTGCCCCTTCCCGCCATATTCGTAGCGATTGTAATGGCACCTTTTTGTCCGGCTTTTGCAATGATTTCTGCTTCCTCTTTTTCTTTTTTGGCATTCAACAATTGATAGGGAAGTTTTAATAAATCTAATTTCTGAGCAATCAACTCTGATTGTTGAACAGATGTTGTTCCTACCAAAACAGGTCTCCCTAATCTATGAATTCTTTCAATTTCATCAATCATTCGTTTATATTTTTCTTCCCTGCTAAGAAAAATCAAATCTTTAAAATCTTGTCGAATAACCGGACGATGAGTTGGGATTGAGATAATTTCCAAACCATAAATATCCCTCAACTCTTTCTCCTCAGTCTGAACCGTCCCACTCATACCAGAAATACATTTATATAAACTAAAAAATTTCTGTATCGTAATAGTAGCCACCGTTCGATTTTCTTCACTTAGGGCAAGAGCTTCTTTTGCCTCTATGGCCTGGTGTAGTCCATCGCTAAATTGACGTCCATCAAGTATTCGCCCGGTAAATGCATCGATAATTTTTACTTGACCTTCTGAAAGGATATAATCGATATCCTTTTTCATAATTACTTCTGCTCTTAAACTCTGTAATAAATAGTGGTAAATGGTTGTGTTCTCAAGATCATAGAGATTATCTATCATAAAAGTAGATTCTATCTTCTGTATCCCAAATTCCGTAAACATAACCTGCTTGGTCTCCCAATCAAGCTCATAATCTCTTCCTTCTTTAAGACTCTTGATAAAACGTGAACAAACATAATATTGATCTGGAGCAGCCTTTATCTTTCCTGCAATAATTAAAGGGGTTCTTGCTTCATCAATTAAAACACTATCGATCTCATCAATAATGCCATACGACAACGGCCGCTGAACTCGTTTATGTGGATATTCAACTAAATGGTCTCTTAAAAAGTCAAAACCAAACTCTGTGCTGATCCCGTAAGTTATGTCCTTCTGATACGCTTGTTTTTTTTCCAACTCATTCATTCCTGCCAGATTAAGACCTACTGTTAATCCGAGAAATTGAAACACCTTGCCCATTTCTTCATAATCGCGCCTGGCCAAATACTCGTTAACAGTGATCACATGTACACCTTCTCCACGCAGTGCATACCAGAAAATAGGTAGTATTGAAGTAATTGTTTTCCCTTCACCAGTGGCCATCTCTGCTACTTTTCCATCTGAAAGCACCCATCCGCCAAGGAGTTGAACATCATGCATAACAACACCCAGCACTCTTCTAACCGCTTCTTTCACCAACGCAAAGGCTTGGCAACGTATCTTGGTGTCATTTTTCGTTTGTCGAATTTCTTCTTTTAATTGTTGGCCTATTAAGTAGAGATCTGAATCATCTTTGTTTGAAAAGAGTAAATAATGATCATTAATAATTGAGAGTATTTTTTTAGTCTTATTAAGGTATCTTTCGTTCGCATTTAGTACAAATGATCTAATTTGGGATAGCAAGAAACTACCTCCTTTAAAACTACCAATTTTCAAAAACAAATTATATGAAAATTCAAAAGTATAATGGATAATTAATATAATTGAGAGCACAGAGGGGGTTATAGAAGCGTGGAT
>DATFAS010000105.1:0-25928 GCA_035254305.1 Bacillota bacterium | reverse complement strand
TGAAATATAATCCCACGTATATTAAAGTTGCTATCTAAAATGGAATGATGTTCTAAAAATAGATTAATAGCAATTTAATACTATGTCAATATAATTTAATTATCGAGAATTAAAATGGAATGATTCATATTTGACATGGATAATGTAAAAAAAGTACGATTAAATTGGGATGTTGTATCAAAAAATAGGGACTCAATCACAAGGGTAGGGGATAAAGAATATGAAGGAGAATGATACTCAAGTTAATTCTGCGATAGACCGGGCATTGTTAATTCTTGAACTTATTTCTAAACAGGGGCATGGTTTAACACTTGCTGATTTGTCGAAGGTGTTGGATATCCCTAAAAGCACTATTCATCGAATTCTTGAAACGCTAAAGCAAAGAGGATTTATTGAGCTTTCTCCTGGAACAGATAAATATGTAGTTGGGTTGAAAGCGTTAGAAATTGGCTTTACCGGACTTAGAAATGTGGAAATAGTAGACGTAGCCATCCACTATCTGCGTGATCTATCAGAATCGACGGGCGAGACGGCATTCCTTGCCATTTACAATGAAGGTGAGATCGTTTATTTATACAAGGTAGAAGGAACCCAATCGATCCGTACTACAGCCCAATTGGGCTCAAGAAGGCCTGTGCATGCCACTGGGCTAGGAAAAGCTATTTTATCTGAATTTTCCTTACATGAAGTAGATATGATCCTCGAGGCCAAGGGATTAGAAAAATATACAGATCATACGATCACAGATCTCCATTCTTTTCACGAGGAACTAAGCCGGATTCGGGTCCAAGGCTATGCAGTGGATAAGGAAGAAATTGAAATTGGGTTGACGTGCTATGCTGTCCCGGTGCTAGGTTACACGGGAAAGGTAATGGGAGGAATTAGTTTAGCGGGCCCTACACAAAGAGTTGTCGAAAAGCAGGAAGAATTCACCAAAAGGTTGAAGGAAGCGGCAAGCCAAATTTCTAGAAGGCTAGGGTTTGTACCAAGTATGAGGTAGCTCCCTCTTGGGGAATATTTAGACTTTTCGTTTTTATCCTTGACAATAGTTTGGAATATGGTTTAACCTAAAAACGGGATGACATTCCGTTTTTATTTTTTTTACAGCGTTATTTAGAATTTCATTCAGATCATGCAATGTAGATACGAATTTTAGAAGGAGGCTGCTAATTTGAATATTTTAGAACGTTTCCGTCTTGATAATAAGGTAGCACTTGTAACCGGCTGTAAACGAGGAATCGGAAAGGCAATGGCGATCGCACTTGCCCAAGCGGGGGCAGATGTGATTGGAGTAAGTGCAAATCTAGAAACAGAAGGCAGTGAGGTTGGCAAGGAAATTCAGCAGCTTGGAAGAAAGTTTTATCCTTATCAAGCCGACTTTTCCGAACGGAAATCATTATATTCTTTCATTCACCAAGTACAAAATGATTTTCCTTCCATTGATATTCTTGTCAATAATGCGGGTATGATTATGCGTAAGCCTGCTGTAGAGCATCCGGATGAGTACTGGGATCAGGTGGTAGAAGTAAATCTTAATGCCCAATTTATTCTGAGTAGAGAAATTGGTAAGAGTATGGTAGAAAAAAAGGGTGGTAAAATCATATTTACTGCGTCATTGTTAAGCTTTCAGGGTGGTATCTTTGTTCCCGGATATGCAGCAAGTAAAGGAGGCATAGCTCAGTTGACGAAGGCATTGGCTAATGAATGGGCCAAACACGGTATTCAAGTAAATGCGATTGCTCCAGGATACATCGAAACAGATAATACAGAAGGAATACGGATCGACCCTGAACGCAATGCAACGATTGTGGATAGAATTCCTGCAGGCCGTTGGGGAAGTCCTGAAGATTTACAAGGTGCGACAGTTTTTCTAGCCTCCTCTGCTTCCAATTATATTAGTGGAACCGTGTTGACAGTGGATGGCGGTTGGATGGGAAGATAAATATAGATGGGAAAAAGCAGGTGTTCATTTTAATACCTGTTTTTTTTCAATTTTTGAAAACCATACGTGAGGGTATGCTAGGCAAATGATATCAATCGAGATTTAGGAATAAATTACTACTACGGTTCACTCTGATCATGATTTATATAAGTATTCATTATGTTAGAATAGATTAAATAGGATATTGGGAAGTCAGCAATCTTCCTTAGGAAGAGGGATTCGCTAAGGAAAGAAATCTAAAAATATTTGGGTACTAGGGTTTAAAATGGAAAAGAATAATTTGCGTTATACAATGATGGGATTTATATTGGGTGTTTTGGTTACTGTTTTTTTCAAGGAGCTTAGTTTTGGTACAAGGGCAGCAGCACCGTTCTATGGTGCAGGAATTGGACTGATCATAGATAATTGGATCGTAAAACGACGTTCTAAAAAAGGACCTAAATAACATGTTAACTAATTTTCAAATTGAAGCCTTTCAACATGACCTACTGTATTGGTTTGAACTTAATTTACGTGATCTTCCCTGGAGACGAGATCGTGACCCATATAAGATATGGGTTTCTGAAGTTATGCTACAGCAGACAAGAGTAGATACTGTGATCCCTTACTTCGAACGGTTTTTGGATAAATTCCCAACTATTAAGCAGCTCGCAATGGCTTCGGAAGAAGAAGTGCTTAAGCAGTGGGAGGGGTTAGGGTATTATTCTCGGGCACGTAATTTACATGCGGGGGTTCGTGAAGTTCAAGAGAATTATGGAGGCCAAGTTCCAAATTCAGTGAAAGAAATTTCTTCGATAAGAGGAATAGGCCCTTATACAGCCGGGGCAGTACTGAGTATAGCCTACGGAATACCTGAACCAGCAGTTGATGGAAATGTAATGCGTGTTCTATCGAGAATTTTACTGATTACTGAAGATATTGCGAAAGCAAAAACGCGTAAACAAATAGAGAATATGGTAAGAGACTTAATTTCTAGAGATAATCCCTCCTTTTTTAATCAAGCTTTAATGGAATTAGGAGCATTAATCTGTGTGCCAAGGTCGCCTAAGTGTGATCTTTGTCCTGTACTTAAACATTGCCGTGCATATAGACAAGATGTTCAAGAGGAGCTTCCGATAAAAGGAAAAGGTAAGCCTCCAAGGGAGGTCAAGATTTCGGCTGTATGTCTAATTCACGAAGGGCGTTTTTTTATACGGAAAAGACCGGATACTGGATTATTAGCTGGACTATGGGAGCTTCCTAATCAAGAAGGAGATATAGAATTTCTTGTAGCGTATCTTCATAGTGAATATGGGATTCAAATGACGAATTATCAATTTGAATGGAAACATCAGCATACATTTTCTCACTTACAGTGGAATATGGAGGTATACTCTATGGACCTAGAAAGCTGTCCTACCCATATGATAGGAGAATGGGTACAATTTCATGAGCTTGATTCGTTCACATTCCCGGTTTCCTTTCAAAAGATTATAGAAAAGCTCAAAAGTAGATTTCAATCAATATCAAATGGAAAGTAAAAAAGCAACCCGAAGAGGTTGCTTTTGTTCATTATTTTGCCGCAGCAAGGCGCTTATTCACTTCATCCCAATTGATTACATTGAAGAAAGCCGAGATGTAATCAGGGCGTTTATTTTGATACTTAAGGTAGTAAGCATGCTCCCATACATCTAAACCTAGGATCGGCGTCTTTCCTTCCATTAGTGGACTGTCTTGGTTTGGTGTGCTAGTAACAGCAAGCTTTCCGTTCTCTACAACAAGCCATGCCCATCCGGAACCAAAACGAGTAGCAGCTGCTTTAGAGAACTCTTCTTTGAATTTATCATAGCTTCCGAATGCAGCTGTGATCGCATCTGCAACTGCACCTGTAGGAGCACCACCACCGTTAGGTGTCATAACTTCCCAGAATAAAGAGTGATTGGCATGCCCACCACCATTATTACGGACAGCTGTACGAATGTTCTCTGGAACAGCGTCTAAATTAGAAACTAAATCTTCGATGCTTTTATTAGAAAGATCAGCATGACCTTCAAGTGCAGCGTTTAAATTATTAACATATGCTACATGATGGCGGTCGTGGTGAATCACCATAGTTTGTTCATCAATATGGGGTTCAAGAGCATTGAATGCATAAGGTAGTGCTGGTACTTCATATTTAGCCATTTTATAAAATCCTCCCTAATATGGTATATTATCTTCCTTGTAATTATTATAAATAAAACCTCAAACTAAATCAACAAAAAAGTATAGTTAATGTATTAACTGTATGTTTAATTAATGTTTTTGCCTAAGTCCACCCCGGGATTCAATTTCGTTTATGATAGTATTGTGAAAACAAACCCCTTCAGCGTTTAGGAACCCAACCATTTGAGACATAACCTGATGATTAAATGCCAATTCATCTAAACTCCACTTATTTAAAGGGATATCTTCAAGCTCACCCATCCCCCGTTGTAATAGCAAACCTATCACCTCATTCCCTGTTGCATAGCTCTTTTTTATATTGCATATTTAGGACAAATTTCATACAAAGTAAAAAATCCTTACGAATATTCCTGAAAAATGGTCTATAAAGTACAGTAAGTAGGTGTCATTCGGTATTTGGGGCCTACTACACCTAGTGTTTCCTTGGGGGAGGGAGAAAAAGCTATTGATGAATATGAACCACGGTGGATGGGATCAATCAGAAATTAGCCCTATTCGAGATAAGGTATTTGAATTTATTAAGAATGCTATTCTGGAGGGGCAATTTAAAGCAGGTGAAAGGATCGTGGAACGTGAGCTTGCAGACCGGCTGAATATAAGTAGAACACCAATCCGTGAGGCCTTATTTCGTTTAGAATCGGTTGGTCTCGTGAAAACATTGCCACGAAAGGGTGTTGTGGTTAATCGAATGACCACTGAAGATATTATTGAGATTTTCACCATTCTTTCTTCATTAGAAAGTTTGACAGCTAGACTAGCAACACAAAAGCTTAATGTAGAGCAAGAATTGAAATTAGACAGATTAGTTGATAGGATCAATGAAGCTTTAAATAATGAAGAATCAGGTAATGACTATTCCCAATTTCATTTAGAGATTCGTGAGATTATCCATGAGGCTGCTAAAAGTCCAAGGCTTCATGAAATATTACACAGTCTTATTGAATATATACGTGCTTTTGCCTATTTATCACAAGAAACTCCGGAGAGAAGGAGAAAAGCTTTTGAGGAGCATAGGGAAATAGCCAAAGCCATACGAAATAGAGAAGTGGAATTGGCTGAGAATTTAGCAAGAATCCATATTGAGAACTCCAAAAAAGTATACCTGGAATCCATCGGTAAAAGAAAGGATGAGGAACAAGTCTGAATTCTATGGAGGAATTTAGACTTGTTCTTTTTTGATACACCATTTTTGGAAAAAAGCCCATAATAACATAAACTTGTAAGGATTTTTAGAATAAAAAAGGTGTATAATGGATAAAAATGACAGGTTCAGATGGAGGTTGGGCACCTATGATTGAATGGGACAAAGTTTTATCTTGGCAAGCTGAAATGACGGATGCGATTGATCGAGAGGAAATAGAACTTAGAGCCTATCAATCTATTGAGCAAATGCTCCTAGCCCAACGTAAGCATGCAGTTGAGACAGCCTGTTATAAAGATTTGGATAGGATTGATACTTACCTTGCTGAGGTAAATGCAAGGCTAAAGTTAAAAATGCTTTTAGTCCATCATTTAAAATTCCAATTTCACCAGACTATAGATTCACTGTTATAGGATATTTATAAAATTCCCTGCTTTTTACAGTATTACCTAGTTTCCTGAAGAAAAGCAGACAATAGATGATCAATAGTGTAAAATAGAGAAAAGATCAAACGGGTAGGGAGGCATTACAGCTGTGAAAGTCAGATCTTTTCGCTTAGGAGATTATGCTGCAATCACCTCAATTTGGAGAGAAACAGGGCTTGAACAAACAGAGACTGAGTCCCTAGATGACTTAGCCAAGCAATTGGCCTGGGATAGTGAGCTAGTTTTGATTGCAGAACTGGAAGGCACAGTAGTTGGAGTTATTGTAGGTACGATTGATGGTACAAGAGGATATTTCTATCGCCTAGCTGTTAATCCGGCTTTTCAAGGGCGTGGGGTAGGGAGAGAACTGGTTCTCGCCCTAGAGAAGCGTTTCAAACAAAAAGGTGCCACAAGAGTTATCATTATGGTGAATCAAGACAACAAGAAAGTAATCCCCTTCTATAGTAATTTAGGCTATCAGATCCAAGAATACATCACTCTGTCGAAGATCCTTTCTTCCTAAGTGCCGACTCGTGAAAGGAGAGCATGATGGTTTCCCCAGGTACTTATATACGAATAGAAAGCTATAAGCATAACAAGTCATTTCACAGGGCGTGGGATAAAACCATGGTACTTCATGTGAGTGATTCAGTTATCATTGGCGCTAATGATAATGTTAGGGTCACAGAAGCTGATGGTAGAGAGTGGAGGACTAGAGAGCCAGCAATCTGCACCTTTGGGAGAGGGCAATGGTTTAATTCGATTGCCATGATTCGTGAAGATGGGATTTATTATTATTGCAATATTGGATCTCCCTTTATTTTCAGGCAGGATGTTCTTTCGTATATAGACTATGACCTCGATGTGAAGGTATATCCGGATATGTCTTTTGTTATCTTGGACAAAGAAGAATTCTCTTTGCATAGCCAACAAATGAAATATCCACCCGATATTATCAACCAGGTGAACCGTGCAGCAGAGGAAGTGGTGGGTTGGCTTCAAGAGAAACGAGGAGCCTTTCATCCGGGATTTGTAGAACGTTGGTATGAAAGATTTTTATCACTACAGAATAAATGAAGCTCCTTACACTTATAGCGGGGATTGTCCCACTATAAGTATTTGGAGGCTTTTTCTTTTTGAGGGATAAGAGGAGGTGAAAAATGGATAGTATCAAGCGGTATTTTATTTTTGTCAAACCATACTCGAAACAGATTGCCTCAACGATCGTTATTGGTATTTTGAAGTTTGGCATTCCATTAATTTTACCTTTAATTATGAAATATGTAATTGATAATCTGCTTTTAGCCACAATTCCTATTCAGGAGAAGCTTCATAAGCTATTTGTCATAATGGGAGGTAGCTTTATTCTCTTTACCATTATTCGCTATCCTATTGAGTACTACCGCCAGTATTATGCACAGCTATCCTCTAATCAAATTTTATATGATATACGAGATCGTTTGTTTGCTCACTTACAGAAATTATCTTTAAGTTATTATCAAAATACGAAGGCTGGAGAAATTATATCTAGGGTAATTAATGACGTAGAACAAACGAAGAACTTCGTCGTTACCGGCCTTATGAATGTCTGGCTTGATCTTGTTACCTTACTTATTGCTATCGCCATCATGATTAGTATGGATTGGTCGCTGACACTTGTGGCAATCTCTGTATTTCCCTTGTATGGTATCTCTATCCGGGTTTTCTATAAACGATTAAGAGAATTAACCAAGAAGCGTTCCCAGGCATTAGCTGAGCTACAGGGACATCTTCATGAGAGAGTTCAGGGAATTGCGGTTGTCAAAGGGTTTGCACTAGAAGAGCATGAACAAACAAACTTCCAGACTATTAATCGAAATTTCTTAAATAAGGCAGTTGAACATACGATTTGGAATGCGAAGACATTCGCTGTCACCAATACAGTAACAGATCTAGCACCATTACTTGTTATTGCCTATGCAGGCTTTCAAGTAGCTCAAGGTGAGCTTACAATTGGAGCTCTTATTGCCTTCTATGCTTATCTAGAGAGACTATATAGCCCATTACGTAGACTTGTTAATTCCTCTACAACTCTCACTCAATCTATAGCATCTATGGACAGAATGTTCGAATTGTTTGATGAAGATTATGAAATTAAGGATAAAGAGAAGGCAATAATGCTTCCTAGGGTTAACGGAAAGGTAGTTTTTGAACAGGTGGCCTTTCGTTATCGTGATAGAGGGGATAGTACTTTAACAGATATAAATTTGGTTGTTGAGCCAGGAGAAACGGTGGCATTTGTTGGTAGTAGTGGGGGAGGTAAATCCTCACTTATTAGTCTCCTGCCTCGTTTCTATGATGTAACTTCCGGAAGTGTGAGTATTGATGGTTATGATATTCGTGAAGTCACATTGAAGAGCCTTAGAGATCAAATTGGTTTGGTTCTACAGGATAATATTCTATTCAGTGATTCTATCAAGGAAAATATTCTAATGGGAAATCCAAAAGCATCAATGGAGGAAATTATTGATGCTGCAAAGGCTGCCAATGCCCATGAATTTATTATGGAACTTCCAAAGGGATATGATACAGAAATTGGAGAAAGAGGGATTAAGCTATCAGGCGGGCAGAAGCAACGGATCGCCATCGCCAGAATCTTTCTGAAGAATCCTCGGATCCTCATTCTTGATGAGGCAACATCGGCGCTTGATCTAGAATCTGAACATCTTATTCAACAATCTATTGAGAGACTTGCTAAAAATCGAACCACATTTATTGTAGCCCACCGACTATCTACGATTACACATGCAGACAAAATTGTGGTGATATCAGATGGCAAAATCGGAGAAATGGGAAATCACCATCAATTAATGGCACGCCAAGGTTCCTATTATCGTTTATTCACGGTTCAGAATTTAGAATAATAGAGGCTGAAGAAAACCATATAAAAAAGCGTGAATTCAATTGAATTCACGCTTTTTCTTTATCATTTACTCAGTTGCTACTGATTGATCAGCCTGTAGCTTAACAGGTGCAATCATGACAAAATGTTTATCAGCTTGATCACGAAGAGTAGCAATTTTTTCGGCTGTTTCTTGTTGATCTGTATTCTTTAATTCTTCTATATAGGCGCTTAATAGTTCATCAATATCCTTCTTGCCTTGTTGATTAAGAGGTTGAAGGAATACTTTAGCACCTTTTGCAATGCGGCGGTTGAGAGCTGCCTCATCAAGTCCTAACTCAGGCTGCACGCGAACGTAGATTACGCCACCTGTCATACCTGCACACATCCAAGGACCTGGGTCCCCAAGAACAACTGCTCTTCCGTTAGTCATGTATTCGAATGCAAATCCTTTAAGGTTTGCTCTTCCACCAATTCCACCATGACTGTCATCGATTGGATGAGTTAATTCACCACCGAAGATAACATCTGCACCAGAGAGTCGAATACAAGCACGTGCATCTGCATTTCCTTGGACTATAAATAATCCTTTTTGTGCTCCATAAGCAAAGCTCTTTCCTACAGAACCATTAATAAACAAGCCATTCTTATTGCGAGCCTTCATCACACTAATCTTACCGCCGAAGCTAGTCTTGGCAACACCATCTTGTGCTCCGCCTTGAATAAGGATATTAATACCTTGTGCATTAAAGGCGCCAAGACCATTACCAGGAACACTTCCATTCTCAAATTGAAGGTGTACTTCAGGTAAATTCGTATAGCTTCCATCAAGATGCTGCTTAACACGTTCTCCGGAATAACGGCTACCAAGTACACGCTGGTCACCTAATACGTTGGAGAAGGAACGAACAAGTGGTTCATCGTAGGAAATATAGGATGTTTCTTGTTCTGCGGTTTCTGCACCAACAGCTACAAGAGCTTGAGCAGAGGTGGAGCTATAATCAACATAATCAAGCATGTCAGCTAAATGAATCTTTTCAAGAGCACGAACTTGTTTCAATAGATCGGATCTACCAACAAGCTCTTGTGCATTTGTGAATCCTAGATCAGCAGTAATGCGCTGAACTTCTCCTCCAATGGCAGTGAAGAGTCGCTTCAAATTCTCAACAGATGGATCATAAACACGAGGAACAAATCGGCGTAGGCCGTGTTCTTTTGCTTGTTCGACTGTTTCAATTTGAGTAGCAATACCTACATGGCAGGTATCTAGATGACATCCGTGACAGGTAGTACAACCGATGGCAAGCATGGCAAGAGTACCAAAACCACAACGGTTGGCTCCAAGAAGCATCATTTTGACTACGTCAAGACCACTCTTCAGGCCACCGTCAGACCATAATTCAACCTTATCTCTTAATCCTGCTTCGATTAATGCTTTATGGGAAGCAGCAATCCCAATTTCTGTAGGTAATCCTACGTTTTGAATCGCATGGATTCTAGCTGCACCGGTACCTCCATCGAATCCAGAGAGGGTAATGTAATCTGCTCCTGCTTTCGCAACACCTACTGCAATCGTTCCAATGTTTGGAACAACTGGAACCTTAACAATAACCTTTGCTTGGTGATTAGCAGTCTTGAATTCAGTAATAATTTGTGCCAAATCTTCAATCGAGTAAATATCATGATTGTTTGAAGGTGAAATCAAATCAGATCCAACGGTTGCGTTACGTGCTGCTGCAACCTTAGCTGTTACCTTCTTACCAGGTAAGTGTCCACCTTCACCAGGTTTTGCACCTTGCCCAATTTTTAGCTCTAATAGGTTCGTAGAGTTTGCTAATTCAATATTTACACCAAAACGACCGGAAGCAATCTGCTGTCCACGTGTTTTCGGGTATTTACCGATCATATCTTTAATTTCTCCGCCTTCACCGTTCAAGCTAATCATATTTAATTGATCAGCAGCTTCGGCATAAGCTCGGAAAGCAACTTCATTTTGGGAACCAAATGACATGGAGGAGATTACAAGCGGTAAGCTATGTTCTCCAATGCTAATGTCAACTTGGGATGGATCAAGCTGTTGTTCAGCTTTGCTATAATCAATGTCAGCCACGTGGCGAATAGAAATAGGTGCTTCACGCTCAATTTCTTCTAGTTTATCAGCAAATTCACGATAATTAAGTGTACCGATAGCTAATTGCCCAATTGACTTCCAAACACGAGGCCAAACATGGAATAGTTTAGCAGGCTTTGCTTCTTCAGCAGAATAATCTGCATAGCGTTGTTTGCTATCCTTCTCTAGATCATCAAAAGTAGTACCTACTTGTTCAGAACCACAGAAATTCACGATCTTCAATTCATTGGCTACTGAATCACTTAGTCCAATAGAAGAGAAAATTCTAGAATAACCACGAGCTTCGTGGATACCAATGGTGGATGTGATCTTCTCTAGACCTTTATATAATGCTCCATAAAGGTTACTAACTGATTTCACTCCATCCTTAGCATATACAGTGGAGAAGAGGAGGTATGGGCTGATGGTATCTGCTCCAAGACCGAAAGCTACAGCAAGATCATGAAGACAACGAATGGCACCAGATCGAACGATGATACTAGCCTTACGACGTAGGGCTTGACCTGATTGGTCTTTCGTTTCTTTAAGCGCATGGTCAACCTTGGCAATAGCAAGGAGTGGATCTATCCAATACTTCCCATCCTTATGGGTTAAAGAATCATCAAGCAGAATTAATTGATTACCTTGTTGTACAGCAGTCACTGCCGCAGAAGCTAAAGCTTCCAATGCATCTTGAAGATTTTGACCATCTTCAAAATGGGTGGATAATGTCTGTACACCACCATTTTGGCTAAAGTATTCTACGATTTGTTCTAATGAAAGACTTCCTACCTCAGCAGAGACTTCTTGTAATGCAGCACCTTCGAATATAATTGGTGCTGGTATTTCTAAACCGATAGGGTTAGTGCCAGCAGCATATAAGTTAGGGCGTGCACCAAGGATAACACGTGTAGAGAAGTGTTCCACTTCGCGTTCACGATCAATAGCAGGGTTGGTTACAACTGCTACACTTTCTTTAATGTAATCACTTAAATTTTGACGTTCGTCAGCAAGGGCAGCGAGTGGTGCATCATGTCCAAGTGAACGAATAGGTTCAGCACCATTGGCAGCCATTTGTTCTGCTAATTGAAGTTGCTCTCTTTCCCAACCGAATGCAGAGAAAATCTGATTCGAAACTTCATTAACGTCAACAAAAGGATGATTAGCTACAGGTAATTTAGCAAAGGTAAGTTGGGAAGAGAATCCGCCGAACTGTACACTTTTGCTAGCTCTTTCATAAACGATTTCCTGTAGTTCAGCATGATAAACAACTTCAATATGAGCATCCTTGTGTAGTTTGATACCAACCTTCTCACCTGGAGCCAGAGATTTTGGTTCGCTAACCATTTCTGTCACAGGGATGATCCCTTGTTCAGAAGAGAAGTAGAGAGAGGTTTGATCCTCAACCATCCACACAGGACGAAGTCCTAAAGCATCAACACTAAAAATACATTCATCTTTATATCGAGAAATGATACCAGCCGGTCCTTGGGCAAAGTGTCCCCAGGTTTGGCGATAGTACATATATAGATCCTGAAGATCTGTACGCAAGTGTTTAATTTCATTAAGAATAGGCGGGAATACCATTTCCATAGCTTCGAATAGACTTAGTCCAAAGCGATGGATTAAGGTTTCAACCACCCGGTTCATATTCTGGGAGTCACTACCACCTTTAACTAATGGAACCCCAAGCATTCTAGCTTGTTCTTGAAGCTGTGTAATCGTATTAATTTCACCATTATGACCAAGTAATGAAAATGGTTGTACACGGAAGAAACTAGACAATGTGTTCGTAGAATAACGATTATGTCCAAGCGTTGCTGATGAAGCGAAGGCTTCATTCGTGATGTCCTGATAGTATTGAGGAATAATGCTCGCTGCTCCCATTACCTTATAGGCAGCTGTATGGTTGCTTAGAGAAGCAACATGAACATTAAATAGGTCTTCGATTTCAACATGGAGATTGAAAAGAAGGCTTTCTAGTTCTGCTCCAGTCTTTTCACTTAATCCTGCAATCTGCCAGAAAATAGGTTCATCTGCTAAACCATTCTTACCGAGAACTTCATTGTTTACTGCTTCTTGTTGTTCAAGTAGAATAGTTACACCGTATTTTCCAAACAAACCACGAATTTGTACCATTACATCTAATGGGTCATGGCCTTTTCTAGGGATGAAAATATGTGCCATGGAAAATTTCCCGTCGTATGCAAGGTCTGCTGAATTTCCTGCAGAAGAAAGCTTGTCGGCCCACAACTTCCGTGGGATATCCGTAAGAATCCCGCACCCGTCTCCTTCGCCGTCAATAAATCCGGAGCGGTGCTCCATCTTAATTAACGCATCAATGGTGCGAAGAATATTATCACGAGTAGGTTTTCCATTCTTTTCAATGATGGCTACAATCCCGCAGCTATCATGCTCTTCAGCAAGGTGATTTTTGAATTTTCCGAAGTTAGGGCTATTTGTCATAATAAGGTCAGTTTCCTGACCGTCACCTCCTATCTAAAAATAAAGAAAGAACAGAAAGCCTATCTGTGTTTATAACTTTCTGATTAATTATATCAAGGATAGCTCAAAAAGGAACTATGCAACTTGATGGTAAAAAAAATGTGATAAAAAGATGGGAAAAATTCAGTATTACATCACAAATTAAAATTATTAATAGGATATCACGATTTATCTTTCGACACAATAAGCAATTGATTAATTATACATGATGTAAGCGTTTTTATTTATTTTATAGAATTTACTGCAACTTCTGTTAAATCCAAAATATACCCGTGTCACGAACCTTTTAGTTATATTTATAGATTATTATTCGTATTTATTTAAAAATCGAGTAAAGGGGAGAAAACCACAATTGTAAGTGAAATAAAGGATTTGGAAAGGTTTTCAGGTAATAGCCAATTTACAAATTATATAGATTAAAAAAGAGCTTAATAAACAGCTATAATCGCAGGAATTGCATAAGTATTCAATTTAGCGAATGATTTTACAACTTAAGATAACATTTTTCGACAAACACTGTTTCATATAATCCTCCAAAAAAAGATGTATTTCCTGTATCATAAGTGAAGATAATTAGGAGAACATGTGAAAAATAAGAGAAGATCGGTTTAAAGAGAGGAACAGTATGCTTAGTATTGAAGTGAAAAATTTAACCAAACAATTTAATTCTTATCGTAGTCGTGCAGGTCTTAAGGGGGCTATAAGAGATTTAATTTCTCGAGAGTATACAACTATGCGTGCGGTCGATGAAATAAGCTTTCATGTAAAGAAGGGGGAAATGGTTGGTTATATAGGAGAGAATGGCGCCGGAAAGTCTACTACTATTAAAATGTTAACAGGAATTCTACAACCTACCTCTGGCTTTATTCGAGTGAATGGGATGGACCCGCATAAACAGAGGGAGGAATTTGTCCGTACGATTGGCGTTGTTTTTGGACAACGGAGCCAGCTATGGTGGGATATAGCCGTTCAAGAGAGTTTTCGGTTACTTAAGAAGGTTTATCAGATATCGGATGAAATGTATAGGGATCACATGGGTGAAGTGATTGATATTCTAGAGATTGAAGACCTATTAAATCGACCGGTTCGTAAATTAAGCTTAGGTCAGCGCATGAGATGTGAGTTGGCAGCTGCCCTTATTCATAATCCGCCATTGTTGTTCTTAGATGAACCGACAATTGGGTTAGATGTACTGGTTAAACTTAAAATTCGTGACTTCCTTAAGGAATTGAATGTGAGATATGGTACAACCATCTTACTTACTACACATGATTTAGCAGATATTGAAGCACTATGCTCACGAGTGGTTATGTTAGATGAAGGAAAAATTATTTATGATGGTGCACTTCAGGATTTAAGAGAGGATTGGGCAGGTGGCAAAATAATTATTATTGAGTTCACATATCAAGTTGGTCAAGAGGAGCTGTATGCATTAACGAAGCAACTTCCGGTTGTTTGGGAACAGGAGAACCCGGTTAAATACAGAGCTATTCTTCAAGATTCTACGATCACAGTATCAGATTTGCTATCTAATATCGTAGCTAAACTAGATGTCAAGGATTTACGTGTTGAGGAAACTAGTACAGAGGAAATCGTGCAAAAAATCTATCAAAAGGGGTTTGCCCATGTCTAGCATGTATTTTGAGATGATTCGGATTCGTTTCTTAATGATGCTTGCCTATCGGGTAAATTATTACTCTGGCATAGTCGTTTATAGTATAAACATTGGGGCCTATTATTTTTTGTGGAATGCAATCTACAGTGGCCAGAACTCTATGGGCGGGCTTACCCCTACACAGATGACAACTTATGTTGCGATTTCTTGGATGGCAAGAGCATTTTATTTTAATAATATCGATCGTGAGATGGCATTGGAAATCAAGGATGGACGAGTAGCTATTGAGATGATTCGACCCTACAACTACTTAACAGTCAAAACGATGCAAGCGCTTGGTGAAGGGATTTTTCGACTGTTGTTCTTCTCAGTTCCAGGAATGTTTATTGTAGCCTTATTCTTTCCTATTCATTTTCCCCAACATGTGAATACATATCTTTGGTATGGGATGAGCCTGATTCTTAGCTTCATTATTAATACTCAAATTAATCTGATCACTGGAATTCTCTCCTTCTTTTTATTAAACAATGATGGAATTATGCGTGCAAAAAGAGTAATCGTAGACCTGTTTTCAGGACTCATTCTACCTATTAGCTTCTATCCAGGGTGGGCTCAAGCCATCCTGCAGTACCTCCCTTTCCAAGGAATTAGCTATCTTCCAGGTATGATTTTTTCAGAAGCTATTGGGGGGCAAAATATTGGACACGCATTGTTCATCCAACTTATTTGGATTGTCCTGTTACTTTTACCTATTCAGATTATGTGGATCAAAGCAAAGAAAATCCTTGTCGTTCAAGGGGGATAAGCATGTTTTACGTAACACTATTTTGGAATTACTTTAAACAATACCTAAAGACCAAGCTAGAGTATCGAATGGACCTATTAAATGAATTGCTTTCTAATTTTATTTTTCAAGTTGTCAATTTAGTCTTTATTATTGTTGTTTTTCAGCATACTAGCTTAATTAAAGGCTGGAGTAGGGACGAAATTATTTTTATTTATGGTTTTTTCCTTATTCCTTACGCAGTTTTTTCGACGTTTTTTAATATGTGGGATTTTCAGGAACGCTACATTATTAAAGGAGAAATGGACAGAGTTTTGACACGACCTGCTTATCATTTGTTCCAAGTGATGCTTGAAACGATGGATCCTGAGTCTATGGCTGGCGCTGTAACTGGCTTAATTATTATGGGATATGCTGCTGTCCAACTGCACCTTTCCTGGGCTTGGTATGATCCTATGGTTTTTATTGGGCTTGTGTTGTCTGGAACCTTAGTTTATGGAGGGGTGTACACCGCTATTGCAGCTTTAGGTTTTTTTACGGATTCCAAAACAGGAATTTCACCTATGATTTGGAATATACAAAATTATGGTCGTTATCCCATCGATATCTATAATAAGGCTATTCGATTCTTGCTAACATGGATTCTCCCTTTTGCCTTTGTTGGAGTTTATCCATCTGCTTACTTCCTTGGAAGAACAGATCTCTCTCTTTTCGTTTGGCTTACTCCTGTAGTGGGGATTGTCTTTTTCTCGATTGGTGTGTTTGTGTGGAATTTGGGTATACGCAATTATCGTGGGGCTGGTTCCTAAAGCCTACTTAAATTTTGTTTATGGTATAGAATTGGAAAAACTCCCTGCATAAAATAAAAGCAAGGGAGGGTACCATGATGTGGATTGTTGAAAACTTCCGCCCCTTTGAACCAACCTACGGCCGAGGGAAACGATTTAAGACAGGCACTAAGTTTGTTTGGGAGGTTGCCGATGTCTTACATGGAGGGAAAGTTTTATTCCGTTTCACGACAATAGACGGCCAGAACAATTGCTTAGTAACCATGAAGGAGCTTGAAAACTTCGTGGAGGTATCTGAAGATGTTCTGCAAAGGCTCCTTGAGGAATATAAAAAGAAAAAGCAAAAGGAGAATACAGATAACATCCACAAGAAGGATGATCAAGAACCTCCAGAAACAAAATGAAGGCAAGGAAGTGATAGGATGTCGATGTCTGGCTGGGAATTAGCATTTTGGTCCGCACTTTTTATCTTTGGCTCCTTTTCTTCTGCCTACACAGCATATAAACTAATACTAAGGCACTTTGAAAAAAAGAAAAATTAGTTTCTTTTTGGGAAGGAGAAAGAGATGAAGATTTATACGAAATCAGGGGACAAAGGTGAAACCAGTCTTGTCTATGGAGACCGTGTTCCGAAGCATTCCATACGAGTAGAAGCATATGGTACCTGTGATGAGGCGAATTCCATGATCGGTCTAGCATTGAGCAACCTGCCAAGAGAAGAGGAATGGAACTCTCTTCAAGAAATCTTTCATATTATTCAAACCAAGTTATTTCACGTTGGGGCTGAGCTGGCAACACCTGTTGGTAAGAAGGTCGGATGGCCGTTGGTTGAAGAGGATGTGGCATTTCTGGAAGAAAATATTGATCAGTTGGATCAAACCTTGCCTCCTTTGACTAACTTTATTCTTCCGGGCGGAAGTGTTGCTGGTGCAGCTTTACATGTGGCTCGAACCATGGCTAGACGTGCGGAAAGACATGCAGTGGCAATTGCTGAGGTAGATGAAGTTAATCCTGTTGTCATTAAATATTTAAACCGTTTATCGGACTTTTTATTTGTCGTTGCGAGGTATGTTAATGTAAAGTTAGGTAAACAAGAACCAACCTTGCATGTTTAAAAGAAGACCCGAATCACCTTATATAATAGGTGTTCGGGTCTTTTAATTTTTAATTTTTTTGTTCTACCATATTCCCAGGTGCGTGACGAGGATCAACGGAAATCGTTTGCTTACAATACATACAATCATCCACTTTGCCGACCATCTTCGTTACTTTCTTACAGCTTGGGCACTCTACTTGTAGAGCTTTTGAGGAAAGCATACCTATAAACATATAGAAAATGGCACTACCAAAAATAAATAACAAGCCTAACACAAGGAAAACGGACATAAAAATAGTTGAATGATTAAAAAAGCTACCCAAGAAGCCCGCAAACCCGGCATATCCTACATACATTACACCAATGCCAAAAAAGCAAATCAACATCGCTACATTCCGTAATTTGTTCAATTTACCTGAGAATAGCATGTGCCACATTCCTCCATGAAAGCTACTATTTTGAATCCAGATCTATTATGATACAAAATTGTCCTTGAAAATCCATACTATATACTAGTGGATAAACGGGTAGCTTGTCAATTCTGCTTAGGATTTATGAATATGGCAGGAAAAAGAGGAAAAGGTGTAGAAATGACATTGAAGAACTTATTTGAGGCAAGGGGGTTTTCCATGAGCCTGCACCATGTAACATCTTCTATTTGTAAGGATGAATCTTTGGTTCGGATTTGCTCATCTTCTAACAGTCCATTTATTAATGGAGTAGATGAATTATATCTTGTGATTACCCAAGAAGCTATGAGTGGACATGCTGTTAACTACTATAAAGTGAACGGAAAGACGATTGAGAAACGCAAGGTGAGAGAGCAAGAGTTAATGAAATCGATATTAGTAGATGGGAATCGGCAGATGACTCAGTGGATTTTGCTTGGAGAGGCATTAGCAGATCCAATGGGGCGAATTGAATCTCTTCGAAGAGAAATGAAGAATCAAAGCTCACTTGCCTATAAAAAGAAGATTTTCCTGGATTTTGCTGCCTTTGTTCGTAAATACATGGAAGCAAAAGAATTTCTAGGTAGTGGCCATCTTCTGGACTCTTTTAATAGCATTCTTCAGTCCCTTAATCACTGGGCTAGACTAGCTATCCTTGGGGTGGGAGAACATCCGGAAACAACGGTGTGGGAGCAGATTAAGGTGATCGATCCTTCCGTCTATAAATTATATGAAGAATTAGTAACCTCTATAGAACCTCTTGATAAACGGGTAGAGTTGCTTTTGTTAGCACTTGATTTTGCAGTAATGTCTATGATGGAACGTTGTGTGGCGTTCGTCCTCGATATCTTAAGATCTAAGGATACTCCTTGGACAGTAGCTGAGATCCTAGACCATCCTTCCATTGCAGACCCTAATTTTGACTTGTTTTTGCTACTAGAGAAAATGGTTAAGCGATCTTTAATTAGAGAACATTCGCTACTTAAGGACGGTGTTCAGGAGAAGTGTTATAGTATTTTTTGAATAAATTTTGTCGAAATATGTTGACAGATGAAATGTGCTTTACTATAATTTAAGGCATGTTAATAAACGCGGTTCTTTATTCATTAGAATGAAGGGCCGCGTTTCTTTTTTTAGCGTATAGGAAGTGATAGTTTTTAATTGCTTTCCCCCTCCTCCTCCTTAGAGCAATTCCTACCATTAAGCCCCTGGTAAGATTCATTAGGTAAGTCCATCCGAAGAGTAACATTCCCTTCGATTTTTTCAGCATGATAAATTCCAAACGCCAGGCCTCATTCCTAAGACATTCCGGGTAACTGATCTTCATAGGTATAGAAGATGTAATCCATAATATAATAGGATATTCTTGCTTGCAATATTACAGAATATGGGAATAGGCATGTTATTCGGAATGGTTTTACGTTATAATGGTGGCGACTGAAAGGCATAAGATACGGAGGTTCGAAATGAAGCAGGTTGAAATCTACACAGATGGTGCATGTTCGGGGAATCCAGGACCTGGTGGTTGGGGTGCGATCCTTCTTTTTGGTGAGCATAGACGTGAAATTTCTGGTGGGGAAAAGAATACGACGAATAACCGAATGGAATTAAAAGCAGCTATTGAATCTCTTAAAAATTTAAAGGAGCCTTGCTCTGTAAAGCTGTATAGTGATAGTGCCTATCTCGTGAATTGTTTTGGTCAAGGATGGTATAAGGGCTGGATGAAGAATGGATGGAAAAATAGTAAAAAACAACCTGTTGAAAATCAAGATCTATGGAAGGAATTATTAGAATTGATGAATACGCACCAGGTAGAATACATTAAGGTTAAAGGTCATGCAGACAATGAATTAAATAATCGTTGTGATCAGTTGGCTGTTGCTGCTGTGCCAAGATAGGTGAAATGGATGGATATAGGCAGACTAAAACAAGAAGTTATAGATTTTGCACATTCTATTGGTATAGATAAGATAGGATTTGCTAGTGCTGATCCTTTTCTAGAACTAAAAGAAAGATTGTACAAACATAGAGAATTGAAATATGAATCAGGATTTGAAGAACATGATATTGAGAAACGGACACATCCTGAACTCACTATGCCAGAAGCTAGATCAATCATTGCTATAGCTCTAGCCTATCCTTCGAGGATGTCAGACACACCAAAATCAGAATCTGAGGCCTATCGAGGAACGGTATCGAGGGCAGCCTGGGGGAAAGATTATCACTTTGTATTAAGAGAGAAATTAAAGCAACTTGCTACCTTTATTGAAGAGAAGGCTCCGGGTTCTCATTGTGAATCAATGGTGGACACTGGGGTATTATCTGATCGTGCTGTTGCCGAACGTGCTGGGATTGGTTGGATTGGGAAAAATACAAATTTGATTACTCATGAATTTGGTTCCTGGGTGTATTTAGGGGAGATGATTACGGACATTGATTTTCCTCCTGACAATCCGATCGAAGAAGGCTGTGGAGATTGTACACTGTGTCTTGATCATTGCCCAACTTCTGCCTTCGAACAACCAGGGCAGCTTAATGCTCAGAAGTGTCTAGCATTTCTAACTCAAGTTAAAAGCTTCATTCCTGACGAATATCGAGATAAGATAGGAAATCGCGTCTATGGATGTGACACCTGTCAACAGGTTTGTCCCAAAAACCGTAAGGTTAATTTCACTCATCAAGAGGACTGTATTCCTGAACCAGAATTGGCTAAGCCACTGCTTAAACCATTGCTTTCTATCGGAAAAAAGGAGTTTCAAGTGAAATTTGGCCCTACTGCTGCTGCGTGGCGAGGGAAAAAGCCGATTCAGCGAAATGCAATTATGGCTCTTGCTCACTTTAAGGACCTAAGTGCTGTGCCTACTATCTCTGACTTGTTATGTAATGACGAACGGTACGTTATTCGGGGGACAGCGGCATGGGCTCTAGGTAAAATCGGAGGGGACGAGGCCATGAAAGCGTTAAAAAAGGCAAAAACCGTCGAAAAAGACGAAGAAGTCCTAAAGGAGATTGAAAAGGCCTTACAAATGGTGGCAAATGAGGAAATTTCGCATTCGCAAATTGATTAAAAAGAAGGTAAAATGAGTAGTGGAATCCAAAACCCGTTCAACTCTTGGACTAGAGCTTGAACATGGGAGGTTTATATGTCGCGGATTAATTCCCTATGGTATACAGTAATGGATAGCCCGATTGGTGAAATCTGCATTGCCGCAACAACCCGAGGAGTATGTTGGATCTCATTTGAAGGTGCTGAAGCGGCCAAGTTGCCTCTTAAGCGCTGGGGGAAGAAATGGCTTTTATGTGAGAATATTGTACTGGAAACTACACCGTTACTTGATGAGGCTGTAAAACAATTACAGGAGTACTTCCAAGGAGAACGCAAGCAATTTGATTTACCTCTTGATATTTATGGTTCACCCTTCCAGAAGTTAGTTTGGGAGCAACTGCGTAGGATTCCTTACGGCGAAATTCGAACTTATAAGGATATCGCGTTAGCAATCTCTGCTGGAAAGGCAGTAAGGGCAGTTGGTGGGGCTAATAACAGAAATCCACTGTCCATTATTGTTCCTTGTCACCGAGTCATTGGCTCGAATGGGGCACTTGTAGGATATGGTGGAGGCTTAGGTATTAAAGAATTTTTGCTGCAATTAGAATCGGTCGATCTGGGAAATAACCAACGAAAAGCCCAATAATATGTCAATCTAAGGGCGCTCTAATCATATGCTGGAAGTAGCTTTATAATTCAGCATAGAGGGAGCGTCTTTTTCATGGCAAAAAGCTGGATGAATACATTAAAGAATTATTTCTCCATGTTAAACCAGCTTCAAATTGAGGGTGATGTTTCAGAGCTTGCTTCCTATTGTGAGAAGAATGAATCACTAACAATGGAAGTGAGGAGAATTCTACGGGGCAGAGAAAACCTTCTTGAAAGAAAGGCAACACCACTAAAATGTAAAACAACGATTCGTCAGATTCGTATTCTATCTGAACATAAAAACCAAGTAGATTTAGCCCTACAAAACCATATATGGAAGCTTTACCATATTAATCATTTTTTCCTTGAACAGGAAGATGAGCAACAACGTTACATTTCATTAAAGGAGAAGGCAGGAAATTGGTTTGTTGATCGAGATTATATTGTTGGGGAAGAAGGGCTTCGAGAGGGAAATGAAGAAATTGATGCCTCAGCATTGAATAATGTAGATCTTGCTAAAGAGAATTTAGAATTATCTTCACAAAAAGGGCAATATAACCGAGCAAAAGTGAAAAGGTATGCTGAATTATGGTGGAATCGGTACAATCCAACCTATCCTAAATTCGATGTAGATTGTACTAATTTTGTTTCACAGTGTATGCATGAAGGTGGACTTCCCATGGATCGGACTGGACGCAAGGAGAAGGGGTGGTGGGCCTACGGGAAGGACAGTTGGAGCTATAGTTGGTCTGTTGCTAATAGTTTAATGCTTTATTTAACCAGTGGGTCCCATCCTTACGCAGAAATGAAAAAGTCGGCTGATCAATTGATGATTGGAGATGTGATAGCCTATGATTGGGATGGGGCGGGGGTATTTGGGCACAATACCATCGTTGTTGCCAAAGATCCTAATGGAATGCCACTTGTGAATGCCCATACGATTAACAGTAGGCATAGATATTGGGAGTATCGTGATTCCTATGCTTGGACTCCCAATACTAAATATAGATTTATTCATATCAGCAGTTAAATCGGTATACCCGGGTTTGCCAACCTGGGTATATTTCATTATTATAAAGACTGGAAAAAAAGAAAGTAGAGGTGAGTATCCCGTGGCCTTTCATATCGTCTTGTACCAACCAGAGATTCCTGCTAACACAGGAAATATCGTAAGAACATGCTCCGTAACAGGGACGAATCTGCATCTCATTCATCCTCTAGGATTTTCTATAGAAGATAAATATCTCAAAAGAGCAGGTCTAGATTATTGGGACGAGGTATCTATTCATCATTATGATTCGTTTGAAGAGTTTTTGACCAAAAAAGGTGATGGACAAGTCTACTTCATTGAAACAAATGGTACTGACTATTATTCACAGAAAAAATTAAAAGATGGGGATTACTTTGTATTTGGTAAAGAGACAACAGGAATACCTAAGGATCTATTAGAACGATTCAAAGATCAGGTCATTCGAATTCCTATGAAACCTAATACAAGATCACTGAATTTGTCCAATACGGCTGCGATTGTATTATATGAAGCGTTACGTCAAACTTCATTTAGTAGTTTGATCTAAGGAGAAGAAGATTTTTAGGCATAGAAAAAAAGGGAAGGCAAATACTAGGGAAAAGTTTCTAATTCGCACTCATCAGTGAGTATCTTAGGAGGAGCCCCCTTTGAAAAAATTGCTGTTTACTTTTCTACCACTTATCCTTAGCATGTCGCTTTTAGGTGGATGTACTCAAAACAATCAACAAGGAAATGCTGCAGGCAGTCAAAAAGAAACAACGCCGGCTAAAACAACAACGATTACGGTAGGTGCTACGCCTGTTCCTCATGCAGAAATCCTTGGACAGGTAAAGCCAATTCTGCAGAAGCAAGGAATTAATCTAGTAGTGAAAGAATTTACAGATTATGTTCTCCCTAATCAAGCCTTAGATGGAGGAGAAATTGACGCGAACTTCTTCCAGCATGTTCCCTATTTAGATAAATTTAATCAGGAACATGGAACAAAGCTAGTTGCATCTGTTCCAGTACACTTTGAACCACTAGGAATTTATGCTGGAAAACTTAAATCTCTTGATAACGTAAAAGAAGGTAGCAGCTTTGCTGTTCCGAACGATCCAACGAATGAAGCACGTGCTTTACAGTTATTGCAAGCTAAAGGATTAATTCAATTACCTGATAATGCAGGATTAAATGTCACGGCTGCAAATATTAAAGAAAATCCAAAGAAATTAGTGATTAAGGAATTCGATGCAGCAATAATACCAAGAATGCTTGGAGATGTTGATTTTGCTATTATTAATGGGAATTTTGCTATTCAAGCCGGATTAAAGGTGAAAGATGCTTTAGCCCTTGAGGATAAAAATTCGATAGCCGCCAAGACCTTTGCTAATGTGCTAGTGGTTCGCCAGGGTGAGAATCGTCCAGAATTGAAGAAGCTAGAAGATGCCCTCCATTCACCTGAAGTTAAGAAGTTTATTGAAGATAAATACCAGGGTGCTGTGGTTCCTGTCTTTTAGTTAAAGCATTCGCCTCTCATCAATGATAGAAAGGCCCCCAATTTGGGGGCCTTTTGCATTCTAAAGATTTCCTGTCTTATCTTCGTTATATCCAGCTGTAATAATGAAATAGATAAAGCAAGCAAGAACAGCAATTGGAATGATTACGCCCATTTATAGTCCCTCCTTTCTTCCATTATTATGTACGAAGCTATAAATTCCAATTTTATTATAGCTAATCTAATTGTAAAAGTGAACAAGAAGAAATGGAAAGATCTAAGCATGTCATGAACAATTAGCGAATATATATTAGTTAAAATTGTCTTTCTAGTCTTAAAGCTAAAGCTTCTCACCAAGTAGGTTGAGCTTTGATAAAAGGAGAGGAGGCTCCCATGGATATTATAAAGCGCATAAGTGATTTTCAACTTAATGAAAGAAAATTGGCCTGGGAGGGTACTTTTGCAGAGTATTTAGATATTGTTAGGGAAAATCCCATGGTGGCACAAACCGCACATTCTAGGGTGTATAACATGATTGCGGACACAGGGGTTGAAGAGTACGAAGATGGTAGTAAGGAATATAAATTTTTTACTCAAGAAATCTTTGGACTTAACCGATCAATTGAGAAGCTTGTGGAGGAATATTTCCATTCTGCGGCCAAGCGACTTGATGTAAGAAAAAGAGTGCTTCTGTTGATGGGGCCTGTGAGTGGTGGTAAATCCACTATTGTGACAATATTGAAGAGAGGGCTTGAAATCTACTCGAAAACAAATCGGGGAGCGATGTATACTATTAAAGGATGCCCTATGCAGCAGGAGCCCCTACTTCTTATTCCTCAAAAATTAAGATCTGAGATTGAGGAGGAACTTGGGGTAAAGATTGAGGGTGAGCTTAATCCATATACGAGGATGCTGGTGGATACAGAATATAACGGCAAAATCGAGGATGTAATCATTCAAAGAATATTCTTATCTGAAAAGGATCGTGTAGGGATCGGTACCTTCAGTCCTTCTGATCCCAAATCACAGGATATTGCTGATCTAACAGGAAGTATTGACTTTTCCACGATCGCTGAGTACGGATCAGAATCAGATCCCAGAGCTTATCGGTTCGATGGGGAGTTAAATAAGGCAAACCGTGGATTAATGGAATTCCAGGAGATGTTAAAGTGTGATGAAAAATTTCTTTGGAATTTGCTATCTTTGACACAAGAAGGTAACTTCAAGGCTGGACGATTTGCCTTAATCTCCGCTGACGAATTGATTGTAGCTCATACCAATGAAACCGAGTATCGTAATTTTATTAGTAATAAGAAGAATGAGGCACTCCAATCAAGAATTATCGTAATGAGGATTCCTTATAATCTGAAGGTCTCTGATGAAGAGAAGATTTATCGTAAGTTAATTGGTCAAAGTGATCTAAATAAGGTTCATATTGCACCACATGCTATGCGAACAGCGGCGATCTTCTCGATCTTAACACGCCTTAAGGAATCGAAAAAACAAGGGACAGATCTATTAAAGAAAATGAAGCTCTATGATGGAGAAAGCGTAGAAGGGTTCAAGGAAGCGGACATTGAAGAATTGAGACATGAACATCTTGATGAAGGGATGTCAGGCATTGACCCGCGTTATGTGATTAATCGGATTTCTAGTGCTTTAATCCGTAGAGATACAGAATGTATTAATGCTCTTGATATCCTAAGAGCACTTAAGGAAGGGCTAGACCAGCATGCTTCTATAACGAAGGAAGAGAGAGATCGTTTCCTCAATTTTATTTCTGTAGCCC
>DATFAS010000104.1:0-24484 GCA_035254305.1 Bacillota bacterium | reverse complement strand
AGTTTTCTTATTTTGGATGTTTCCTAGATTGTTATATCGTTTGCGCCGCATCACAAGGCCAAACCCCCATTATTCTTTTAAAGGTGGCTTTAAAGATGTATTTCTTTTCCTATTGTACTCTAACCTAGTGAAAAAAGCGTGAAAGAATATGAGTCTCCCCCATAGAATGTATAGGAGTAATTTCCCCTCAGTCTTTTCAATACATGCACTCGGGATAACTGCCATAAGAACAAAGGTTAGGGCTCATAAATCATTTTTCTTATCATTGCAGCATCTACAACAATATTTTGGAAGCGTACTCCTTGCCATATTTTCACAAATGTCTTAGGATAGAAGTAGTTAGGAAAATAAAGAAAATTTAAAACGGGGTGAGGAGCATCGATACATTACAAATTGGGAAAATCAAACTAACCTGGTTAAGAGGCGGAAATATTACCTTAGATGGGGGGACCATGTTTGGTGTCGTTCCCAAATCTGTTTGGACAAGAAAATATCCTTGCAATGAAAGCAATTTAATCCCTATGGTGACAGATCCGATTCTGGTTCAATACGCAGATAAAAATTTCCTGATTGATTCAGGCCTTGGTGCTGGAAAGTTAAGCGATAAGCACAAAAAAATATTTGGAGTAACCCGTGAATCCTTCCTTGAAGAGCAATTAGCAGGATTAGGATTGCATGCAGATGATATTCATGGAATACTAATGACACACTTACATAATGATCATGCAGCGGGCTTAACTAAACTAGGTAACAACGGATATGAACCTGTTTTTAGCAAGGCCGTTCATTATATTCATGCTACTGAATGGGAAGAAGTTCAAAATCCGAACCTACGTTCCCGAGGTACATATCTAAAGGAGAATTGGCAACCTATAGCCGATCTTGTTGAGACGTTCACCGAAGCTAATGAAGTAGCACCAGGTATTGAGATTATTCATACAGGTGGACATTCGGCTGGGTATTCAATGATTAAGATAGAAAGTGAAGGGCAGGCAGCCTATCATCTTGGAGACCTCCTTCCCTCTCACGCCCACCAAAATCCATTATGGGTAATGGCATACGATGACTATCCTATGAATTCCATATCGGTTAAACAGAAGTGGATCACTAATGCTGCATCCCAAGGAGCTTGGTTAACCTTCTATCATGACTATTTTGTTCGAGCAATTAAATGGGATGAGGAAGGAAACGTTATAGACAAAGTTGAGAACGAGCATGCAAGCTAGGTGCTCGTTTTTCATGTTTATTTAAAAGTTTACCTTTTCTAACGAAAGCAAGCTTGGTATTATAGTAAAGTATTTTGTAAATTATTCTTTACCCTTTGGAGGACGTCAGACATGCACGAATTTGTAGTTGCCATTATACAAGGCATCGTAGAGGGATTAACCGAATTTCTTCCGGTTTCTTCTACTGGTCACTTGATACTGAGTGGAGATTTATTAAATTTTACGGGTGAGAAGGCAGAAACATTTGAGATTGTCATTCAACTTGGAGCCATCTTGGCCGTTGCTCTTCTTTACCGAGGGCGCATTATGGACGTGCTTAACTTTAAGGCAAAAAGACAAGGAAATCAATTGAATTTGGTTCATATCATTCTAGCTTGTCTACCTGCCATGGTTTTTGGGTTACTGCTTCACGGTGTCATTAAGAAGTATCTATTCTCTCCATTTACCGTCCTCATTGGTCTAGTTATTGGTGGGATATTCATGATCTACGCTGAAAAAAGAAATACTCGCATTACGGCTTCCAATATGGATGAGCTCAGTTATAAACAAGCATTAAGTATTGGATTTTTCCAATGCTTAGCCCTATGGCCTGGATTTTCGCGTTCGGGAGCAACGATTGCAGGAGGATTGCTTGTCGGAACAAACCATAAAGCTGCAGCTGACTTCTCCTTCCTCGTCGCAATTCCAATGATGGTGATGGCAAGTGGCTATGATATGCTCAAAAGCTACAAATTCCTAGAAGCTTCTGATATCGGTTGGTTTGCTGTTGGATTTATCACTTCCTTCGTTGTAGCTTGGCTTGCTGTAGTAACATTCTTGAAGCTGCTTAATAAAGTTAAGCTGACTCCTTTTGCCTATTATCGATTTATTGCAGCAGCACTTTTTTGGATCTTTGTACTGTATTAATGAAAGAAAAACCCAGTCGATGCACTGGGTTTTTCTTTTGCTCTAGATACAAGCTTTAGATACTTTTCAACAACAGCTTCTTCAGTAATGGAGAAAATAATTGAGGCAGCTCTTCTACGCTTGGGATCAGTACATGCTCTCTTCCATAAATATTTTGCATCGTAAGCTCTTCCTCTTCAGCAATCGGTTGATTCGAAAGAAACATACCAATCACCTGAATCCCTTTCTTACGTGCTGCAAGAACGGCTTCTCTTGTGTCGACAATCCCATTTTGATCATAGTTTGCTGCTGCCGGTTCTCCATCTGAGAAAAGGAGTAAGAATTTATTTTTTTCGCTTCGCCTCTCTATATACTCAGTTGCTATGCGCAGACTAAACCCATCTCGGTTATCCTCCTGAGGTTCAAGCTGCATGATTTCTGCTCCACTTTTACCGTAAATAGAGTGCTGAAAATCCTTAATGATATGATAATAATTGGGTTGATAGCCCTCCTTGACTTGATTGGCGTCTTCCCAAAAGCCAACAATCGAATGGGGGATCCGCAGTTTTTTCAACACTTCGTGAAAGAGTGCAATTCCTTTTTTGGTTTCATCCATTTTGTCATACATAGAAGCAGAACAGTCCACTAGTAAAGTAAAAACAGCATCAATTTCTTTGGACTGATTATTTTTTTTATAAAAAACCCGAGGATATTCCTCTAGGATAAGTGGAAGCCATTTTTTCGAAAGTCTACCGAATTGTAAATCTTTTCTTGTCTGTGTATTTTTATGTTCAATTAGCTTCTCAATCGTCTTCGATAATTTCCGAATATGAAGATCGACATCTTGAATCAAAGATTGATATTGTTCTATATCCACAGGCGTTGGTGTTTGGGCATGTTTCCTAATGAGAACGGCGTCACGGTTTGCCTCCCCATAGAGAGGTTGCCCTCCTTTTTTTTGATCCTGTATATCTTGGTGATTTAGGTGCTCTGTTTGGTTATAGTCTTGATTCTTACTTGCCATGGCCTTCCCTTGTACAGCCCCCATGGCCTGATCTCCATCTTCTGTCTCCCTTGGAGTACCCCCAAGCATCTGTATTTTTGTGCCACTCTCTACATCAAACTGTAAAAAGCTGCGAGACTGTTCCTTTTCCTTCGTTTCTGCATGCCAGGTTGGTAATTTTTCAGCTTTTGCTTCCTCACTACCTCTATTTTGATGATGATTCTGATCCTCATTTTTTAACTGTGCCTTTCTTTTCAGATCATCAAAAGTCAAGCCATCTTCCAATAAACTAGTGTGAAGAACAGGTAGAACGAAATATTCATTCAAGCAATCCCGTTCATAATAACCAGCAATTGGATTCACGATTTGCCGTGCGATCTGCCCAACCTCATTCGTACTTCTCGCATCAAAGATTTGATATAAAGAGGGTTTTATCTTCTCAAGCATCTGAATCTGCAACTCATTGGCATCAGGAAAGGTTAAATCCGGACTATTCGAAAAGAAGGTCAAATATAACATACAAAACAACTCATCAAGAGAATACCCTCTATTGGTATTAACCTTTCGCTGGCTTTCGAAATATTTTTCGTATTCTCTCCTTCGAATTTCGAAGAGACGAGCTGTTCCAGGCCGATCCTTCTTACATATCTCTTCTAATCTCAGATCCTCCATAAGTGTAAAAAGCTGCACAGCAAATTTACGTATCGGTATCTCATCAAGATATCTGCTGTACTGCATAATTTCTTCTTCATTCGAATAGCGGAGGGTTCCAAGCACACGCAGAAACAGGTCTGTTTTGCACCCAGCCTCCATTTCCCTCCTTGGAAGGTTGTCCCAATAATGGCTTACCGTAACGGCATTTTCCATCAGGTCTATATAATGACCATAATCAAAGCGAAATTTCAAATCTGAAATCCCACTTAAAACACATGCTAAATCCTGCAGCTGAAGAAATAATCCTGTGTCGACTTTTTTATTATTAAAAACAATAAATTTCATATCCGTTTTTTTAGAAGAGGGTTTCGGTTAGGCCTTGAATAAATTCCCTTTCCTTCTCTTCCTCCAATTTATCAATGATAGACCGCTTAATTGCACGTATTGGGGGGATCATCGTTGAAAGATCACAGGCATCTAAGAGAGCCCGAATCGATGCTGCATCCTCAGAAACTTTCCCCTGACTTGCTGCTAGAATTAAATCTGTTGATAACCGAACAAATAAAGTAATTAGGGTTTCATCCTGAAGCTTTGTATAATCCTTGATCAGACTTCTTAGAGGTTCTCCTTCAATATAAGGAACTTCAAAAACAACGAAACGATTTTTTAATGCTTCATTTAATGGTATGGTCCCAATGTATCCCTCATTAATCGCTGCAATGACCCCAAATCCCTCACTGGCTTTAATCACCTCTGCCGTAAATGGATTTGTGATCATTCTTCGATAGTCTAAAACTCCATTAATTAAAGGTAGTGTCTCTGGTTTTGCCATATTTACTTCATCTATATACAAAAAATGACCATTTTTCATAGCCTTTATCACGGGCCCAGGAATAAATGTAATGTGCTGCTTATTTTCTTTATATTCAAGAGACTTCCAACCCAATAAGCTTTCGGCATCTAAATCAACGGAACAGTTCACCATATGCATAGGTTTATGGAATAATAAGGACAAAGACTCAGCAAATTTGGTTTTACCCGCTCCCGTTGGTCCTTTTAGCAATATATTTTTGCCCATAGCAAGGGCTGTCACTGCATCGGTTAATAGGTCTGTGTTTGGAGGAATATATCCTCCTTTTCCGATTAAATATTCGAACTCTGAAGCATTTACCCCTCTATGACTTCTTAGCAACTGTTGTATTGTTATGGGCAACATATCTTCTAATGCATTCATTTAACGTAAATCTCCTCCTAGTCGAAGTAAGTATTCACTCATTGTTATTTCCCCTCTTTATTATTATCCCATAAATACTTAATAAAAGAAAAAGACCTGCATTTTTTGGCAGATCAGTAAAAAGAGGATTCTATATTTGGTTTTTATCCAGGGAGGACTCATTCAATAGTAGGTACCTAATGGCTTTCGCAACACCATGCTCTAGATGATGACTGGTTACCCAATTTGCTATTTCTTTCACCTGTTCATCCGCATTTCCCATTGCAATTCCAAATCCTGACCAACTCAGCATCAACACATCGTTGAGTCCATCTCCCATAGTAACGACTTCACCAGCAGTCATTCCAAGATAATTACATACTACTTGTAAACCTGAGGCTTTACTAACCCCTTGCGGATTGATTTCAATATTATAGGTACCAGAACTTGAAATCTCAAGTCCACCATAATTCTCTAATCGACTCCACAATGCTTTCTTTACTTCCTGATCTAAGATGGTATAGCCAAATTTCAACCACTGATAATCGCCTACATTCTTTGGTAATACCCCTCGTTGCAGGACAGTGTTTGCAACTGAAAACCAAAACTCTACCTTAAACTCCTGAGCTAGTTTATGGAGATACCATATGGTATCACTAGGTATTGTGTGTCTATCCAAAAGCTGGCCATCAACGGTCCAAACCTCACTCCCATTAGTCGTCACAAAAGGTGTTGTTAAACCCAGTAATTCTATAATCGGTTTTACCTGATGAATCGGTCGACCTGTTGCAATTGTCACTTCGACTCCAACACTCCTTGCCTGCTGAATCGATCTTTGATTCTCTTCAGCAATCAAACCGTGTTCATTCAGTAAAGTACCATCTAAATCGAGTGCAATTAATCGCCATTCCTTCATCCGTTCACCTCAGTTCACCCAACTTTAGAAAATCTAGTCCCATCTTTAAATTTGAATCATTCCATACTTTTCTCTTAAGAATTTCTCCAGCATGTCTTCATCTAAAGGTTTACTAATTAAATAGCCTTGGACTTCATCACATTGAAATTCAGATAACAGGTTAAGCTGGTCAATAGTTTCTACGCCCTCAGCAGTAATAATTAAATTTAGATTTTTCCCTAAATCTATGATCGTCTTTACTAACATATTATCGACAGGCGAACCAATACCATCAATAAAAGATTTATCTAATTTCAGATAATTAATGGGGAAGCTTTTCAGATAGGAGAGTGATGAATACCCCTTCCCAAAATCATCAATTGCGATCTTCACTCCAATATCCTTTATTTCCTCCAAAATCGGATAGACAAATCCCACATTTTCCATTGCTGTATTTTCTGTAATTTCTAATTCTAGATCTTTTGGTTTGATTTGCGTTTCTACTAATATTGTCTTCAATTTATTTACGAAATCTTTATCCCTAAACTGCCTACCTGATACATTAACGGACATACGAATCGATGGATATCCTTTTGTCTGCAAAGACTTTAGTTTCTGGCAAGCTGTTCTAAGTACCCAGTCTCCAATTTCATTTATGTGACCAGTATTCTCCGCTAATGGAATAAAAATATTAGGCATGATCCATCCCATAGTTGGGTGGTTCCAACGAATCAAGGCTTCTATTCCTATAATATTTCCTGTTTGAAGATGAATCTTTGGTTGATAATGTAAAACAAATTCATTATTTAATAAAGCGCTTCCTAAGTTTTGTTCTATAGTCATATCCATTTGCAACATAGAGGAAAATAACTGATAATTATTCTTTCCTTCTTTCTTAACCGTGTACATAGCTTTGTCAGCATTCGTTATCAAACTCTCTGGGTTTTCACCATGATCCGGAAAGATGCTTACCCCAATGCTTGCGGAAATATTCACTGCATTCCCATTCATATACATAGTTTTCGAGAGGGCTCTCAAGATTTTCTTTACGATTTCTTCTATTTCTTCATATCCTTTAATATTTTCAAGTAGAATCGTAAATTCATCACCGCCCAGCCGTGAAACTAATCCACCAACGGGCACCTGATTGCGTAGCCTCTGTGCAACCTCTTTTAATAAGGTATCCCCACATTCATGCCCATACATATCATTAACAGGTTTAAATTGATCTAAATCAACAAATAAAACAACTACTTTACCGTTTTCAACAGACTTTGCACTAGAAATGGCATGATTGAGTCGATCATAAAATAATTGTCGATTGGCTAAATTAGTCAGTGGATCATGATAGGCTTGATGCAACATATAATTTTCATACTGTTCAATTGATCCCATCATATCATTGAAGTTATGCATTAAGTAGGTTATTTCATCATTACCATATATCGGAACCCTTATGGATAGGTTTTTATTTTTGCCAATCTCATCGATTGTTTTTCTTAAATAGGCTAATCGTGAAATTACCGAACGATTGAGGAAAATGAAAATAGATAAGATCACAAGAATAAGTACCGCCGCAACTAGAAAATAAAAATAATGGATCGTTTTCTCTCCAATATTATAAGTGGTTCTAGCTTTTTCAATTTCGAGTACAGCAATAGGTCTACCCACAATATCTGGTAGGATCATGGAAGCGGTTAAGGTATCCTCATCAACCTTTCTCCATTTAGAAAAATAAGTTGTTGTAGATAAGGACGATGGAGTCTTTACCTTGGGAGGAATTTCCGATTCTATGTAAGGTTTAAATTGAATTTCTGAATCTGTTCGCCTTCCTAATTCAGCAATCTCTGTGTTTCCCAATAATCTTCCTGCAATAAAGGTTCCCTTAGTAGGGCCTTGGTAATCACTCATTACAATAGGCTCAGAGGCAACCAACATTAAACCTTCGTTTAGTCTTATTAATCCCGTTTTAACACTATGGGGATCAGGATGTTCCAACAAGAAGCTATTTGGCCCTGCTATATATGGCATAAAATCAGGATAAACAGAAATCCGTTTATTTTGTTTCAAATCGAAGGCACTCTCGTAAACGATTTGTCCTTCTTGATTAAGGAGAATGATAAAATTAAACTTATTCATTGTATAAGTGGAATCTGTATAATTGCTTTCGATATAGGGATCATTTTCCACATTATCTTGGTGCTCTTTCTGTATGAAGGCATACGTATCATCCCAAGCGGAATAATTCGTTACCAATTCCCCCATTTGATTTAAGTCATAATTCAAATTAAAGGCCACAGTATCTACTTTATGATCTATTTCATTTTCATCAATCACTGAAAAGGTTCGTAAGATCACTAGATTTGTCAGAATATATAGCATAACAAATGCGAACAAAATAATTCCCAATAAAAAAATACCCATTTTTTTATTTAGTTTCTTCATTCGATTTTCTCCTGACCCTACCGTCTTTAAGCCATATAACCTTAATGAGTTCATTCGCCAAGCGCGGTGCCTTTGCCTATTGAAGTAGGTCCGTATGCTTTCGTTCATGTCTTATCAAAGAGGTCTGCCTTTATCGTAGTCTATTTAGTATTCCTTGTTACTATTCTACTTTCATATTTCAAAATGGACAATGTCATTTTTACAATTAGACATAAAGAAGACCTTCGAAATTCTCGAAGATCTTCCTTCATGCATGTAAATTGAAATATAAGCTTGGGAACTTCCATTAGTTATCAAACACCTAGGCTACTTCATGATCTGAGTTTTTATTATTCATTTCACTTTTCTTAATACCATAAGTGAAGTAAACAACTAAACCAATTACCAACCAAACAACAAATCCAATCCACGTGATAAGTGGCAATTGGAAAATCAAATAGCCACAAAATAATACAGCTAATATTGGAATAAGAGGAACAAAAGGAACTTTAAAAGCACGCTTTAGGTTCGGCTGTGTTTTACGTAAAATAACAATTCCAATCGATACTGCAATGAAAGCAAATAATGTACCAAAGTTTGTTAACTCAGCAAGTCGATCTAGTGGCACAACTCCTGCAAAGAAGGAAACAAACAATGCAGTTACCCAACTATTTATCACAGGTGTTTGTGTTTTCGGATTCACTCGAGAAAGAGCTTTTGGCAAAAGTCCATCACGACTAATCGCATAGAATAAACGGGTTTGTCCATAAATCATAACAAGAAGTACCGTTGTGATTCCAATAATGGCTCCAAGAGAGATAAATCCAGCCGCCCAATCCTGATGGATGAACTGAAGTGCAAAGGCTACAGGGTTTTTCACCCCAAGTTCAGTATAAGGAACGATTCCTGTTAAGATCAGTGAAACAACAATATATAGAACCGTACAAATCGCAAGTGAAGAGATAATCCCGATTGGCATAGTCCGCTGCGGATTCTTAACTTCTTCTGCAGCAGTTGAAACCGCATCAAATCCAATGTAAGCAAAGAATACTGTTGCTGCACCTGTTGCTACTCCTGAGAAACCAAATGGCATGAACGGAGTCCAGTTAGCTGGTTTTACATAAGAAGCTCCAATGGCAATAAATAACAAAACAACGAGGATTTTTGTAATAACCATAATCGTATTAAGACGTGTAGACTTCTTAACACCCTGTGTAAGTAGAAAAGTAATAATTAAGACAATTATAATCGCAGGAATATCAATATAAGTTCCTTTTGCTGGATTATAAGCACTTGTTATAGCTGTTGGAAAATGGATACCAAACCCTGAAAGAAGACCTTGGAAATATCCCGACCAACCACTAGCAACAGCTGAAGATGCTAATCCGTATTCAAGAATTAAATCCCAACCAAGAATCCAGGCAAAAATCTCACCAAATGTAGCATAGCTATACGTATAAGCACTACCCGAAACAGGAACAGTTGAGGCAAATTCAGAGTAGCATAGTGCGGCGAAAACACAAGCCAAGCCAGACATAATAAAGGATACAACAAGTGCAGGACCCGCATGTTCTGCAGCTACAACTCCTGTTAACACAAAGATACCGGTTCCAATAATCGCTCCAATACCAAGCATAGTCAGATCGAAAGGGCCTATTTCCTTTTTCAAGGAACTTCCTTTCTTTTCCGATTGAGCGATCAAGGAAGTGATGGATTTTTTACGAAAAATATTCATTACTTTTCCCCCTTGATTTTTTATCATTTTTCTGATTTATGTTGTGCTTCAAAAGAAATATGCTGTAAATAGGTAAAGCATATGGGAATATTCTCACAATTTCAGCACCTTTTCCGCAACTGTTTAGAATTTTATCTGAATTAAGTTTACAAGTAAAGTACTTTTTTGCGATTTTTGTCGAATTTTTTATTCCATTATAATCCAGCGTAAGAGTAGAAAATTGATCAGACTGTAACTTCTCTATCCACTGAAGAAAAAAAGCTCAAAACGAAGGAGTTCTCCTTCATTTTGAGCTAACTACAATTGGATTATTCATTCTAAGAACGGTAGCTGGCATTTATTTTGATGTAATCGTAGGTCAAATCACAACCCCAAGCAGTAGTCTTTGACTCACCTTGATTAAGGTTAATATGAACCACTATATTTTCACCTTTCAGGTATATCAAGGCTTCATCTTCACTGAATGGAACAGGAAAACTATTCTTAACAACCGGAATGGAACCAAGGGATACATCTACCGTATTAGGATTTATTGCTGCCCCACTATATCCTACCGCACAGATAATCCGGCCCCAATTGGCATCTGCACCATATATGGCGGTCTTAACCAAATTAGATCCAATAACACTTTTGGCAACTTGTCGTGCCGTCTCTTCATTCGGTGCACCCTTCACTTCAACCTCTAGAAGTTTAGTTGCGCCTTCCCCGTCCCTTGCTATCTTCTTGGCTAACTCTCTTAATACAAAGCAAAACGCCTGATAGAAGGTTTCCGCATCAGAATGCTGCTCATTAAGCTCAATATTACCTGCCATCCCATTGGCAAGCACAACAACCATGTCATTCGTACTGGTATCTCCATCTACCGTAATCATATTAAAGGTTTCATTCGTTGCTCGTTTTAAGGATGCCTCAAGGAAGGTTTGCTCAATTGCAGCATCAGTAGTAACGAACCCAAGCATAGTAGCCATATTCGGATGGATCATTCCAGATCCCTTCGCTGTACCTGCTATAGTGACTACCCGATCATTTATATCCACTTCAACACATACGATCTTTTCAACTAAATCTGTAGTCATGATGGCCCTTGAGAATCTCAATCCACTATCTTCGTTTAAAGCCTCTGGCAGCTTAAGAATTCCAGCCTCTACTTTATTCATAGGTAAGTACTCTCCGATTACCCCTGTTGACGCAACCGCAATAGCATCAGCAGGAATCTTAAAACGATCTGCCACTAGCTTTTGCATGGTATAGGCATCATCAAGGCCACGTGAACCTGTACACGCATTTGCATTTCCGCTATTTACAATTACAGCTTGCAGTAAACCCGTTTTTCCAATCGATTCCTGGGTAACCTGCAAGGGTGCTGCTTGAAACAAATTTGTTGTATATACACCTGCAGCTGTAGCAGGCTTATCGCTTAAAATTAATCCTAGATCCAAAGTTTCTGTTTTCTTGATACCACCATGGACTCCGGTAGCTTTGAAGCCAATTGGTTTGGCAATGTCTCCATTAATCACTCGAAATGCGGTCATCCTTTTAGTTTCCTCCCCTGGCGTTTGCGCGAGTAAGATCATAATGAATAAATATACTACTGTTTTTATTTTAATACAACCCTATTTTTGCTATTTCTCTACTTTTAACTTGCCTCTGAAGATTAACAATAAGAGAAAGAAGGACCCAATATACCCAAAGAGTGGATAGAGATAAGATATCAATGTCCCAAATCCAATCTGGCTTACAAGAAGACAAAATAATAAGAAGAAACCACCAAGAATTTTTTCTGAAATTTGGGTAAGAGTATACATCTGACGAGTAATCCCAAAGACGTTACCGACTAATGTAGTGAAAATTTCACCGTATATAACGAAAAGGAAAAAAAGATGGATCACCGATCCAAAGTTTCTGATAATTTCAGCCATAGGAATTTCATAACTATCGTTCTCTTTAAGGGACATTAATGCGAAATTCGCACAGAATAGCATCAAACAAAGTCCAATCCCCCCTAGAATTCCACCCCATTTTAGAATTTTCTCATCTTTAATGTCCCTGCCTAAAGGAACTAAGACTGCCTGTGCCAAACATAAATTTAGAGAAGCATAGGTTAGTGATCTTAAAATCCATTCCCACGTACTGAAATTGAAGGTAACAATAACACCTAGGGGAATGGAGACATGTGTGTAATGTTGAATCGTATTCACTGCAATCAAGAGACTAAAGAATACCATTAATGGAACAACAATAGAATTAATCGTTAATACCCCTGACAAGCCTCTAGTCATAACAAAATAACATAAAATCACCGTGACAATTGCTCCAAGTAAATAAGAAAGCCCTAGTTGTTCATGAAATATAGCACCTGCTCCAGAAATCATCACCGAAGTAACCCCTAATAGAATCAAGAGCATGAAGAAATTAAAAATTCCTCCAACTCTTTTTCCAGATAAATAATTGATAAGATCTTGAAAAGAATAGGCATCAATTTTGGCTGATAGAATCATCATCTTCGTACCTAACCAGATAAATAAGAATGATGCTACCATGATTCCCAATAATCCATTCCATTCAAACCTAGCGAAAAACTCAACGACTTCTCTTCCTGTAGCAAATCCAGCTCCAACAACCGTTCCAATGTAGGTAGCGGCTACCTGAAGGATTTGTTTCCACTTATTGACCAAATTGTCCACCTCTGAAGAAAAGACTATGCTTCAATGTATGAAGATTGTCCCAAAAAAAGACAAAGGATTTTCGATTCTTTTTACACTTTAACGAAATTGAGCTTTAAAGCAATTAAGTGTATAATTAGTATACTATTTAATCTTAGTAGGGAATGGAGAGGAATAGGGTTGAATATTTCCAATCGAAAGCCCGAGGCTGGAGATGTCTATGAAAGCTTCAAAGGTAATTTGTACCTGATTATTGGTCGGGCCATCCATACAGATACAAGGGAAGAAATGGTGATCTATAAGAGTGATGGAGAAGTAATGTTCGTTCGTCCATTATCTAATTTTATCGATTCAGTCCAAGTGGAAGATAAGATTCTTCCCCGTTTCAAGAAGGTTTGGGACAAAAACCAGGGCAAACAGGAGATTCTGCAAGGTAAAACTTGGCTGGCGCCAAGTCTTTAGACGCCATACTTTCCAATCCGCAAAAATAAACCACCATCCCTCGGAAACTTTAGAAGGTGGTGGTTTTATATTTTTCCTTATGCATGCATGCGTGATTGTTCATATGAATAAGAGGATATTCCTTGTTCCGTTGTTAACTCTTCATCCTTCTCTAATAGGATATTCTTCTCACAGCTAGCAAAATAATCTTCCCATAAAACATAGATCATTTCCCCATCAAGCCTGATCACAATTCCTTTTGTTCCATCTAAGATGTAAGTTACACAATCGCCTATTTTTAACATTATTCTTCCTCCTATCCGTCTCTAGCAATCTTTCTTTCGAGAGATCAGCACGGGCTCATAAGATCATTAAAAAGAGATCGCTTACATTCTTTTATTCAACATCTAGAATTACTCCTAAAATCCTAATTTTTAAAAAATATTCAATCCAGTAAACTCTTTGATCATGACAGCTATTACTATTGAATCAAACCTATCACTATTTTACCTTATTTCTTGTCTGTGTGAATCGCTTCAACTATGGAAATTTGGTGACAATTAAAAAAATAACAGTTAATGTCATAAAGAGGCTAAAATCCATAAGTTTTCACCTTTGTCAAAAATAATACATGAAACTTAAGATAGAAATCTGTTATAATATGGACATCATGTTTGTATGTGTGTTTTTAACTCCCTAAATACATGGAAGGGATGGATAAGAATTGATGACTATTATAAGTACTATAGTTATGTTTATTATGGCCGGTTTGGTTATTATCATAAGGTTAAAGAAATCTAAAGAACCTACATCGATGAAGAAAATTATATTGCCACCTCTATTTATGAGTACAGGCTTTAGCATGTTCTTTTACCCGACCATGCAGGTACATCTATTGTATGCCATCGAGTCACTCATCATTGGTATGGTCCTTTCTATACCTTTGATCTTAACCTCAAATTTCGAGGTGAAAGGCCGTGAAATTTTCCTTAAACGTTCCAAATCTTTTATTTTTATTTTACTTGGCCTCTTCATTCTTCGTACAATTGTGAAGGTGTATATTGGCGAACAAATTTCTTATTATGAAACTGCCGGGCTATTTTATATTCTTGCTGTTGGGATGATATTCCCTTGGCGCCTAGCTATGCTTTATAAGTATAAACAAACTCAACAACGTATCCTAGGAATAGATGAGAATCCAACTCCCTAAGGCTTTGCTTAAATCAAGCAAGGCTTTTTTTCTATTTAAAAACCTACCTCTAAACCATAGCTAAGAAATCTTTGTTACCTATTGAATCGGAATCAAAATCCTTATTCATACTTATACACAAAAAAAGAACAGTCTCCTGTTCTTCGTGAATGTTTATGCATCTAAGTGTGCTAATAACTGTTTAAACTTCCATAGCTTCTCCTTCGATTGTGCAAGTACCTTGTATTCTGCACTCCACATCAAAGAATTCACCATATATTCAATCGTCTCAGTTGCTTCCATTAATGACTGACGAAGTAATTCACTTTCTTCTGCAACGGATTTATTTATAACGCTCGTATTCATCATACTCGCCTCACTTATATTCTAGATGTTTTAAATATACACTACAATTAATATTAATGCAATGAATTTCATAAAAATAGTAAAGCATATGGCTTTACTATTTTAACTTTTGGATTTCACCAACTAACTTATTTGTAGCAGTATAAGGATCGTTAGCATGACAGATGGCCGAAATGACAGCAACTGACTCAGCACCTGCAAGTATGACATTGGCTGCATTGGTTTCATTAATGCCACCAATACCAACTATTGGAATGTCAGTAAATTCACGAATTTGCTTAATCAGAAGTGGGGTTACCGCTTCACCTGCGTCTGCTTTCGAATTTGTTGGATAAATTGACCCAACACCGAGATAATCTGCTCCCTCGGCAATCGCTTTCCTCGCTTCATCTATACTTGACGCAGAAATTCCTAGTATCCGGCTTCCCATCCATTTCCTAACTTCACTACCTGGCATATCATCTTGTCCGACATGCACCCCATCTGCATCCAATTCCACCGCAGCCTGAACACGATCATTAACAATAAAGACTACTTGATTTTCCTTACATAATCTCCGAATAGGGTGTGAAAGGAGAATAAACTCTTCATCGGTAATCATTTTTTCGCGAATCTGAACAACCTTCACTCCACCCTTAATCGCTTTCTGGATAATCTCTAAAGATGTAAGTCCATTGTATCCATACAAGCCAATAACAAGGTATACATCCCATTGACGGATTTTTTGAATGAAATTCTCCTGCATATTCTATTCTCCTTTGTATGCCCAATGGTTTGTAGGACCGTGTCCAGTCCCAAGTCCTAATTCGTTCTGTATGGCTGCCGTAATAAATGCTTTGGCGGTCTCTATACACTTTCGGATCTCACGGCCCTTTGCAAGTTCTGCTGCAATACAAGCAGCGAACGTGCAGCCTGTTCCATGAGTATGACGAGTTTGAATCCTTTTTCCCTCGTAATACGTTAGCTCCCTACCATCGTAAAAAATGTCAAGAGGTTCCCCGACTAGATGCCCTCCTTTAATAACAACGCCCCTAGCTCCCATAGAAATAATATCTTTTGCGGCTTGAACCATATCCTCTACCGTTGTAATCTTTCTTCCTGTTAACACTTCTGCTTCAGGAATGTTAGGGGTAATAACCGCAGCTAGCGGTATTAATTGGCTTATCATACTTGCTACCGCTTCATCCTCAAGCAGCTTGGCTCCCCCTTTTGCAATCATAACCGGATCCACTACAAGTCGAGTGACCTTATGCTGTTTTAGTTTTTGAGCCACAAGCTCAATCACATCACTTGTACCCAGCATACCTGTTTTAACTGCATCCACACCAAGATCCTCAATTACCATATCGATTTGCTTTTCAATCATTTCTAATGGAACTACATGAACACCCTGCACCCCTAGTGTGTTCTGCGCAGTGATGGCCGTAATTGCACTCATTCCATAAACATTTCTTGCTGTGAATGTCTTTAGGTCAGCCTGTATTCCTGCTCCACCCCCACTATCTGAACCAGCTATCGTTAACGCCCGTGCAATACTCATAGCATTCGCTTCCTTTCATGCATGAAATAAATAGAAAAAGACCATTTTCAGAAAATGGTCAGGAATTATCCTAACGATTAATGGATTGAACAATCACCTTTTCATCGTTAGAATAGATTTTTTTATCTTAAAGATCAAGTATTATTTTTCTTTGCTAACCATATCTAACTTTCCACGTTCTAGAGGTTTACCATCACGTAGTAATCCATTTCGATTTCGAGGGTTCTTTTTCATGTTTGCCTGTTCTTTCAAAGCCACTTAGACCCACCTCCTTGCCCCTTAGTATATCCAGATCCTTAACCCTAACGAATGGAGGTTTTCGGCAGTCATACCATGGGAATAAAAGTGGTACAATATTGGTACCTAAAACAATCAGGAGGATAACCATGAAGGTTTATGATCTCACTTTGCCCATCTTCGAAGGAATGACTGTTTACAAGAATAAACCAGAAAAGCAACCTAGGTTCGAGACCGTACAAAACAATTATGTAAGTGAAACTCGTATCTCTCTAGACGCCCATACCGGTACACATATCGATGCACCACTTCACATGATCATTAACGGAAAAACCTCTGAGACCATTGACCTTACCCATTTGGTTGGTCCATGTAAGGTTATCGATATGACTCAACGAACAGATGGAGTCAGTAAGAAGGATTTTGATCATGTGAATATCAAGGAAAACGATTTTCTACTGCTCAAAACATTAAATTCTTATGAAGAGACCTTCAATCCGGAATTTATATATGTTAAAGAAGACGCCGCTGATCTGTTGGCAGCAAAACGAATACGTGGAGTGGGGATTGATGCCCTTGGAATTGAGAGAAGCCAACCTGGCCATCCCACGCATAAGACACTTTTTAATGCAGGGATCATTGTTATTGAAGGCCTTAATTTAAAGGATATAGCAGCAGGTGAATACTTCATGGTTGCTGCTCCCCTTAAGTTGGTTGGAATCGATGCATCCCCTGCACGTGTCTTATTAATCGAAGGGGTAACCGTTACACGCTAGATATAATAAAAGGCCGTTCCCAGGATGATGTATACCGTGAGCAGTAGAATACCTTCAAACCAATTGGTGGTTCCATCACGTGAAATCGATATCGCAATAAATGCTGCAACACCAATTGCCACTAACTCAGATTTTGTAAAAACGATATCCATCGGAGTTCCGAAAAATAAACTAATAAAAACCAATAGTGGACCGACAAACAATGCAATTTGTAAGCTACTACCTACCGCGATCTCAACAGAAGCACCGATCCGATTTTTTAATGCCATAAAGATAGCTGCACTATGTTCTGCTGCATTACCTACAATGGCTATGACAAAAGCACCAATAAAAATTTCGGAAAGGCCTAATGAGTGAGCCACCTCTTCCACACTATGAACCAACCATTCACTTTGAATGGCTACAAGAACTGTCGCCAAGACTAGAATGAGGATTGAAGCACCTCGCCCCCATTCAGGGGCCTCCTCCTCCTCATGAGTAGTGGGACTAAGTGTATCTGCAAGCTCCTCTTTATGAGTAATCATAGAGAAAATAAGCCAAAGAACATAGGCAACCATTAAGGCTCCTGCTACAACCAAGCTAAAAATATTCATCTGATGAGGTTCCAAATCATTCGCAAAGGTAGCCGGTATAAATAATGCTATTACACTAAGAAGCATTAACGAGGCATTATGCCCAGCAAGCAACGTATTGAAATGCTGAAGCTTAAATTTTAACCCACCAGCAAAAATACTTAACCCCAAAACTAACAGAAGATTCCCTATAATAGAACCAGTAATTGAGGCCTTAACCATATCAAATAGCCCTGCTCGAACAAGGAAAATAGCAATAATTAATTCAGCGGCATTGCCAAATGTGGCACTTAAAAAGCCCCCTATTCTTTCTCCAGCAAAATGAGCCACACTTTCTGTTGCTTTCCCTAGCAATGCGGCTAGGAAAACAATAGCGAATGAGGTTGAGACAAATTGTAAGCCGTAAGACCCACTCATATAATGCGCCCAACTACTAATTAAAAAAGAGAGACCAACCAAAATGTATAAAACTCTAACTGACATATTAAAAAATTCTCCTCAACTAAAAATAACTACCCATCCTATTTTATCCATTTCCCTAAAGATTCGCCACCATTACCAAAAATTACTTAAAAAACAGAACAATAGATGGACGTATCCGCCCATCTACACTCATGTTCTCTATTTCTTCTCCACCGCGTGGCCCCCGAACTCATTACGTAGGGCAGCAACCACCTTGCCTGTAAAGGTATCATTCTCCAAAGAACGATAACGCATCAATAGCGACATAGCGATAACAGGTGTAGCACATTGCAGATCAAGTGCAGTCTCCACTGTCCATTTCCCTTCACCAGAAGAATGCATTACACCGCGTATTTGATCTAAATGAGAATCCTTAGCGAAAGCTTTCTCTGTTAGCTCCATTAGCCAGCCCCGAATAACGGATCCATTACTCCAAACTCTTGCTACTTTCTCATAGTCATAATTAAATTCACTCTTCTCAAGTACTTCAAATCCTTCTCCTACGGCTGCCATCATGGCATATTCGATTCCATTGTGAACCATCTTTAGATAATGGCCACTCCCAGCAGCTCCCGTGTAAAAATATCCATTCGATACTGCTGTATCGCGGAAAATGGGTTCAATATAACGCCAAGCTTCTTCATCTCCGCCAATCATATAACAAGCACCATGTCTTGCTCCTTCCATACCACCAGACGTTCCAACATCCATAAAATGAACGCCTTTTTGCTTAAGCAGTTGATAACGTCTTATCGACTCCTTATAATGAGAATTTCCTGCCTCTATCACAATATCTCCTTTAGCTAATAAGGGCGAAATATCAGCAATCACTGAATCTACAACAGAATGTGGAACCATTAACCAAATAATACGAGGTGACGCTAAGGATTGAACAAGCTCTTCATAGTTTAAAGCCCCCTTGGCCCCATAACCAATCATCTCCTTGATTGCTTGCTCATTTACATCATAAGCAACCACCTGATGACCATGTTCCATTAAGTTTTGTCCTAAATTTAATCCCATTTTTCCTAAGCCAATTAATCCAACTTCCATTTCTTCATTACTCCCTTCTAGATGGCTTCTTTTTTATTTTACCCCTAATTTAGCACAGACAGGTAAAAACTGCTAATCGAGCAAATGAAAATGTGGTAATATTAAGTAATATGCCTCTTTACCTTAATTCCATTTTAATATCCGTCATAAAGGAGATTTTACCCATGTTTCAGGTTACCAAAAAGGAACAGTTTGTCCATATCCAATTTAATTACTTAAAAGGCAATCTCATAGATCTCCAATTTGTTCAGCATTTCTTTGACACCTTGAACAATTTAGATGATTCTACGCGTATCGTTGTGATTGAGGGAGCACCACACTTCTGTGTGGGGATGAATTTGGATACTCTTCATGACATGAAGGTAAGTGAGGTTGAAACATTATTCTCCATTTACGAACAGCTTCTTCATAAAATCGAGAATTTACCGTTCATTACCATTGCCAAAATGACTGGCTTCGCCATGGGTGCAGGGGCTGAGCTTGCCCTTGCCTGTGACTTTCGTTGGATGGAACAAAAGGCTAAAATAGGTTTTCCAGGAGTTAATGTAGGATTTGCTTACAACACAAAACGTCTTCCAAATCTAATACCACGATATATCGCTAAGCGATTAGTCTTAACCGGAAGTACACTCACTTCCACAGAGGCACTTCATTATGGGATTGCAGATAAAGTAGTTAGTAAAAACCAGATGGAAGAAGAGCTACATTCATTTGCTCTATCTTTTATGGATAAATCCCCTACGGCCATTCAATATGCGAAGGCTGCTTTTTGTGAAATGGATCCTTCAAGAGCTATGGCACTTTCGATCCAGACTAAGCATTACCAAGAAGGGGCTGCTGCATTTTTGGAAAAACGCAAACCGTGTTGGAAATAACCTTTTTATAAATCTGTAGATCTTAGGAAATGATGCTACTATATTTTAAGTTCGAACTTTGGAGGGGAATAAAAAGAAGATGGTACATGTACCCCGTTCAAACTACAAGTGGAAAACCTTTCGTATGCAAGACCTCTCAATGATTCTTCAACATCAAGAGGAACTATACTCGCTTAATTTTATGAATATGAATTTTGATCATGTTTTTTTTTCTAACATTCGTGAATGGTATACAGAGGGAATTGACAAACATCATTGTTCCTCAAACTTATTGCTTAATGAACAAGGGACTCTTATAGGCTTCTATCTTTATCAATGGAACGAAGGAACGGTTTATTTAATGCAAATGTTTGTGGTAGAAGCCTTTCGTGGGCGAGGATTTGGGAATTTACTTCTAGAGCACTACGAACAATGTGGAAAGGAGCAAGGAGCAGCTTCCTCCTTCCTGCATGCAAGTAGCATTAACGAAAAAGCAGTAGCCTTCTATCAACAGAATGGATATTTTATCCTAAATGAGGAGCTAGATGAGGAAGGATGCCCTCGTTACTTTATGTTTAAAAATTTATCATAATTAACACTTGGAAATTTTTGTTTATAAATTCTTCATAAAAAGATACCTTCCTTTCTATAGTAAAAGGTTTACAATAGAATTGAAAAACAACATCTTTCAGGGGGAAAAAGCGGTGAACAACAAGCATGTATATCTTTTTTCTGAGGGAAATGCAGGCATGAATGATTTACTGGGCAAAAAAGGTGCTAATCTTGCAGAAATGTATGGATTAGGGCTTCCAGTTCCTTTTGGGTTTACCGTTACGACCGAGGCATGCCGCATGTATTATGCAGGGGGGAAGCGGATCCTACCTTCAATAGAAAAACAAATAGATGAAGCTCTTCTAAAACTTGAGGCTATTACAGGGAAGGAATTTGGCCACGCCAAAAATCCTCTACTTGTTTCCGTTCGATCCGGTTCATCGATTTCTATGCCAGGAATGATGGATACCATACTTAATTTGGGATTAAATGACACAACAGTTGAGGGGCTTGCTGATCGAACAGAGAACCCTCGCTTTGCCTTTGACTGTTATCGCAGATTTATCCAGATGTTTAGCGATATTGTGCTGCAAATTGATAACTATCTTTTTGAATCAGAGCTAGACCAGTTAAAATCCAAAGCACATGTTGTGAAAGATTCTGATCTAACTGCAGATCACCTTTACGAATTAATTAAGACTTTCAAAAAAATTGTCAAAAGAGAAGTCCGAGAAGACTTTCCACAGGATCCGAAAGTCCAGTTAATGCTTGCCATAGGTGCTGTTTTCGATTCATGGAATAATCAACGGGCTGTATTGTACAGACGTATTAATAAAATAGAAGAAAACCTTGGTACCGCTGTAAATATCCAACAGATGGTATTTGGCAATATGGGCGAGGATTCGGGTACAGGTGTTGCCTTTACAAGAAACCCCTCAACTGGAGAAAATGAGTTGTTTGGAGAGTTTCTTCTGAATGCACAAGGGGAAGATGTCGTTGCTGGGACACGAACTCCCGGGAATCTAATTGATTTAAAGCCGAAGATGCCTGAAACCTTCAACGAATTCAAGCGCATCGCACATAGTCTAGAAAAACATTATCGAACGGTTCAAGATATTGAATTTACTATAGAACAAGGAAAATTATTTGTTCTACAAACTAGAAGTGCCAAGCTAACTGCTGAAGCCAGTATTAAGATCGCTGTCGATATGGCTGGTGATGGTTTTATCAGTCGAGATGAAGCCATTCTACGAATCAATCCACATTCTCTTAAAACCCTACTTCATGAGACACTTGATCCTAACTCTGAAGTTGAAATTCTAGCGAAGGGACTTCCAGCGAGCCCTGGGGCGGCAACTGGAATTATTGTCTTTGACCCGGAAGAAGCAGAACGACTACAGCGTACAGGTCATGAAGTCATTCTTGTGCGCAGAGAAACAAGCCCAGATGATATTCATGGAATGGTTGCTAGCGTTGGGATTCTCACAAGCCAGGGTGGAATGACTAGCCACGCTGCAGTGGTAGCTCGTGATATGAGTAAACCTTGCATTGTCGGTTGTGAACAGATGATATTAAGTGAATCCCGACAAGAACTGCGCTTTGGTGACACAGTATTAAAAGTAGGGGATACGATCACGATTGACGGATCAACCGGCCGCGTTATTCTAAGCCACGTCTCTTTAGTCGCACCAACCTTAAGTAAAGAATTCTCAACCATGCTAGATTGGGCCAATAACCGTAAAAAATTGGTGATACTCGGGAGTGTAAATACACCTAAGGAAGCTATTCAAGCTAGATCACTAGGCGCGGAAGGAATTGGTTTATGTAGAACAGAACAAATGTTTATGGATCCCATTCGTGTTCCATTAGTTCAGGAAATGATCCTTTCTCAAAATAAGTGGGAAAGAAAGAAATCATTAGACAAACTTTTACCCATGCAAAAAAGTGATTTTTTACAGATGTTTCGAGTGATGGAGGGAAAAGATGTTATTATTCGACTGCTTGACCCACCCCTCCATGAATTTCTGCCTAGCGCAGAAACCATCTCTATAGAGATTGAGAGAACCAAGATCCAAAAAAATTATGAGCTTGTAGCTGAGAATGAGAAGCTTCTGCGCAAGGTAAAGGGATTGCATGAGTTAAATCCTTCCTTCGGACACCGCGGTTGTAGAATTGGAATCACCTATCCTGAAATCTACGATATGCAGGTCACAGCCATTACTGAAGCAGCCTTAGAGCTCAAAAAAGAAGGGGTACACGTAAACCCTCATATTATTGTGCCATTAGTTAGTCATGTGAATGAAATGAAGATTGTTCGCGAACAAGTACTTAAAACTCTCTCACATGTATTTAACCGCTACCAGGATAAATTAGAAATCCCTATTGGAGCCTTTATAGAACTTCCAAGAGCCTGCATTACGGCTGGACAAATTGTCCAATATGCAGATTTCATTATATTTGGATGTAATGATTTAACCCAATCTACCTATGGCTTTAGTCGAGACGATGCAGAAGGAAAATATCTAGCCTATTACATAGACTATAAAATACTTGATGATAATCCTTTTGTTGTTCTAGATGAAGACGGTGTAGGTGAATTGATTAGAATGGGTACTTTACGGGGTCGGAAGAATAATCCTAACGTGAAAATCGGAGCTTGCGGAGTGCAAAGTGGAGATCAGAAGTCTGTTGGCTTCTTTCATAATCTTGATCTTGATTATCTTTCTTGTATTCCTAATCTCGTCCCAATTGGAATACTTTCAGCAGCACAATCAGTTATCCTTGCTGAGAATAAAAAAAATTAGAAGAGAAATAGGCCTTCTACTCGGTTATTTTCCGAAGGAAAGGCCTGTTTTTTAGGTTTTTTTCTTTATTTCAAAAGCCTTCTAAAGTTTAACGAACGCCTATCTATTCTATCGGTTTTATTTCGTATCCTTCTTCAAATAAATCACTATATTTAATGGTTGGAAATTCGAGTTTTGTATGAGTATAAAACATAGTGTCGAACACAATTCTTCCGTTTTCAGGAAGGCCTAGTATATCTAAGTATTTTTGAGCTAGCTTCAACCGGTTTTGAATCTCACCCCATGACTCATATTGCCAGCAAATTTCTAGCTTATCATTGAATACACTAAAGTGTAGTCCTGTTTCATTCAGGTAAGGCATGACCTTCCCATGCATGATCTCACCATTCCAAACAATCATATCCCCATTAGCCAGGATAATGCCACGCGCATACTTCTCATCTTGATAAATGTTCTTCACATCTCTACGTGACGGATTCGTACAAATAAATAGATCATCTAAACTACTCATACTATAAGCCTCCCCGTTCTACCCTCTTATCTACTCTCTTCTATTCTTCTTCCTCTTCATCATCAAATGCTACATAGATGATTTGAACACCTAAACTCTCAAGTAGTGCAATGACAGCTTGATTCAATTGGTCATCATGAACTAATCCGATTGATTCAACAAGCTCTAGCTCTTCTAAATCTCCAGCCTGTGCATCCTCAATCAACTCGATAATATCCTTCAATCCTTTTTCCTTTAACTTCTCAAGTATCTCATCTTTGGTCAATTTCTTAGTCACTCCTTACTTCTTTTAGCATTTCTTGTCTTATTATATCTAATTTTTGGAAGGGTTCATACATGTCTTTTCAACAAAGTATAGAAGTTACTATTTGAGAAAAAAAAAATTCTAGCTAATCGCTAGAATTAAAGAGGATGTAAAAATATAAAAAC